>JALWLR010000267.1 GCA_027084065.1 Helicobacteraceae bacterium
CACACAGCTCTCTAAGCTCTTTTAAAAACTCCTTCTTTGCCGGAACAAGTCCCATATTTCCAGCAATTGGTTCTATGATAACACATGCAATATCATCGGAATCTTCAAAACACTTTCTGACACTCTCGATGTCGTTGTATTTTGCAAGCAGTGTATGTTTTGTAAAGTCTGCCGGTACTCCGGGACTGCTTGGTGTACCAAAGGTTGCTGCACCGCTACCCGCACTAACAAGAAGCGAATCGCTATGCCCGTGATAACAGCCTTCAAATTTGACAATATCGTCACGCCCAGTATATCCACGCGCTAGACGAATGGCACTCATAACCGCCTCTGTACCGCTGCTTACAAAGCGCACCTTCTCTATACTCTCAAAGAGTTCGACGACATTTTTTGCAAGCTGTGTTTCCGCTTCGGTCGGAGCACCGAAACTCAGTCCGTGCTTTACGGCATCTATAACCGCATTTTCAATCGTTTCATCTCTATGACCAAAAATCAGCGGCCCCCAGCTTTGTACATAGTCGACATATCTGTTTCCATCGACATCATACAAATACGCCCCTTTGCCCTCTTTGATAAAAACCGGTGTTCCTCCCACACTTTTAAATGCCCGAACCGGAGAATTCACTCCTCCCGGTATTAGTTTTTGTGCTTCTTGAAAATCCTCTTGTGAATGTATTCGTTGCATTGACAGTACCTCAAATTTTTTAAGATATTATAGCGAAACTGTACTTCAAGCCATTTAACTATCTTCGCTATAATCGTTAAAAAGTAAAAAATAGGTCTATGAATAGAAAATCTTTCTCTTTTCTTGTTGCACTGCTCGTTCATCTTGTCCTTTTTTTGCTTCTTTACATTGTAGTGCTAGAAAGTGCAAAAGTAGTACCACAGCATAAAAAGAGAGAAAAGCGTCTAAAAATCTCTCTTAAAGAGTTCAAAGTCCACAAACAAAAAAAACATAAAACTTTTGGAGAGACAAAACAAAAGCCAAAACCTACTCTCGTCGCTCCTCCGATGCCAAAAGGGGGACAACTTAAAAAAATAGTGCAAAAACCGTTACCAAAATACAATCCAAAAAAGAAAAAAATCAAACCAAAACTCAACAAGCCAAAACCTAAAAACAAACAAAAAGTGCACAAAAAGACGCAACCTCCAAAAAAAATCCAAAAGCTTCCACCCTCTTCAAAAAAACCGCTACTCTCTTTTGAAAACGAAAAAAGAGCCTCCAAAGAGCACAACATTACCAAAGAAGCAGTCAAAGAAAAGCCAAAAAGCAACCCTCTTTATGCACTTTTGAGTCAAGATCATTCGGCAGAAGAGACACAGCAAGAACAAAAAACACACACTTCATCCAGCGGAGTGGCTCAAAACATAAAAGAGCTTTACGGAGATGAGTTCGGCAAGCTTTCCCCGGGGCAGCAGAAGTACATACTAAGCAACCAAGAGATTATGCGGCGTATAACCCAGGAGATTCTCTACCGGGTCGCCAGAGTTAATCTCCCAAGAGACCTCAGTGTCAATGCTTACAACGTCATAGAGTTCAAGCTCCACCCCGATGGCAGTATGAGTGATTTTCGTTTTATCAAAAAAAGCGGTGTCTACATTTTGGATGAAACGACAAAAGAGACAATCGAATATGCCTACAGCAAATACCCCCACCCCAGCGAAACCACACTCATTCGCTACAATGTCTTTTACAATTTAGCGAGATATTAGGGCGAATGGATTATAATAGCGAACTTTTTTTAAAAGGCGGTACTTATGATACACTCTCTTAGAGGTATGAACGACATCATCTGCGACGAGCGCTTCACATACTTTTTGCAAACGGCTGAAAAAATAGCCAAAAATTACGGTTTTTGCTATATTGAAACACCTATTCTCGAAGAGACAGCACTGTTTAAACGCAGTGTCGGAGAAAGCAGCGACATTGTCGGAAAAGAGATGTACCAGTTTGAGGATAAAGGAGGTAACGACGTCTGTATGCGTCCAGAAGGAACAGCCGGCGTCGTACGCGCTTTTTTAGAAAAAAAGCTTGACCGTGCCGGCGGTATACACCGCTACTACTACTACGGACCCATGTTTCGTTACGAGCGACCGCAAAAGGGGCGTTTAAGAGAGTTCCATCAGTTTGGTGTGGAGAGTTTCGGAGTTGAGAGCGTCTATGAAGATATGAGCATCATCATGATGATAGCAGACATTCTCGATACACTTGGCATAGGATACCGCCTGAAACTCAACTCATTGGGATGCAAAGAGTGCATGCCTCCATACAGAGAAAAGCTTGTTGCTTTTTTGGAAGAAAAAGAGGATCAAATTTGCGAAGATTGTAAACGCAGAAAAGATACAAATCCCATCCGCGTACTTGATTGCAAAAATGAAAAGTGCCAAAGTCTTTATGCAGATGCTCCCAAACTTTTGGACAATCTTTGCGATAATTGTGCAAATGATTTCGAAAAACTCCAAAAGTTGTTAGATGCA
>JALWLR010000268.1 GCA_027084065.1 Helicobacteraceae bacterium
GCATAGCCATCATGATTGACAATCTTTTAAGTCTTGCAAGCCTTTTGGGAGATGAAAAGTATCGTACCTTCGCATTTAAAACACTCGAATACAACTCTTACGACCTCTCACGAAAGCCTATTTACTACCCCTATATGTTCGATATGATGATGCGCTATCTCAAAGAGGATCGCATTGTCAAATCCTCTAGAGACCTTTTACAAAAGCATTTGGTTGATTTATTGAAAATCCGCTACCCCTACGTGCTGCTCAAAGCAGAAGAGAGAGAAGATTTTCTCATATGCGGTATGATGAGTTGTTTTTCTAATGTGAATGATGTTAAAATGGTAGAAGAAAAAATCAACGAAACGATCTAAAAAGGGTCTGTGTAAAGCGTAAGGATAAGAGATGGGGAAAAAAGAGCAGATCGAACCTGAAATCATCAAAAGTGAAATCAACGACGACTCCAATATAGAAGAGCATATCCATTACGACAGACGCTCTTCGCTTCCAGAGCAAAAAGAGCAAGAGCGCCGCAAAGACAAAACAAAAGATCGTGTACCCGTCTGGGTAAAAAAAGAGACACTGGAGTATGAAGCGACACTGCGAGACCTCCAGATAGAGCTTTTAAAAATGCAAAACCACATCAAAGCTACGGGAGAAAAAGTTTTGATGATTTTTGAAGGTCGCGACGCGGCGGGAAAAGGCGGTACTATCAAACGCATAACCGAGCATCTCAACCCTCGTGGAGCAAGAGTCGTTGCGCTGGACAAGCCAAGTGACGTTGAAAAGACACAATGGTATTTTCAGCGCTATGTCGCTCATCTCCCAAGCGCCGGAGAGATCGTCTTTTTCGATAGAAGCTGGTACAACCGCGCCGGTGTCGAACCTGTTATGGGCTTTTGTACGCCTGAAGAGCATAAAGAGTTTCTGCATGAAGTACCCGAATTTGAAAAGATGCTCGTAAACAGCGGCATAAAAATTTTCAAATTCTACTTTTCCGTTTCCAAAAAAGAGCAAAAGCGCCGCTTTAAAAAAAGAGAGACCGATCCGCTTAAACAGTACAAGCTCTCTCCCGTAGACAAACTGAGTCAAAAGCTATGGGACAAATATACAATAGCAAAATACTCGATGCTGCTAGCTTCACATACCGACCACGCACCATGGAATATCATTCGAAGCGACAACAAGAAAAAAGCGCGCCTAGAGACAATCCGCCATATTCTTCGAAATTTCGATTATCCGGAAAAGATAAGCGATAAGAAGCTCAAACCCAACCCGGAAATCTTCATCCCTGCCGATGAAGAGATTCGGCTTATGGAAGAGCAAATGAGACTGCAACAAACCCAAGCGTAACAAGGAGTGACGTTAGTGATAAAACAATTGAAAAAATACCTATACATGATAGCGCTGGGCGCAAAGTACATCAAAATTTTCAAAGCAATCTATACCCATCCTTTCATTTCACTGCCGCAAAAGCATAAAAAACTCTCAAAGGAACGCCAAAACTACTCCAATGCCGTTTTGAAGATTTTAAACATTCAAGTCCATACATATGGAGAAATACCAAAAGAAAACAGACTTGTCTATGCCATCAACCACCGCTCTTTACTTGACATTATCGTAATGGAGCATATATTTTCACGCTCTAACAAAACAGGCGTGTGGATAGCGAAACAGGAGCTTTTCGATGCTTTTTACGGAGACTTTTTCAAATACAGCGGCTGTGTCAGTGTCGATCTCGAAACGAAAAAAGGGCTTGTCACTTTTTTCAAAAAGATCAAGTATCTCCTTTCTCGTATAGAGTATCTCAACATATATATTTTTCCCGAAGGCGAGCGAAACAAAAAAGAGGAGCTGCTTCCTTTTCAAGGCGGAGCTGTAAAAATAGCCAAAGCCAACAATATGAAAATAGTTCCCGTCTACATCGACGACAGACTTGAAAAGGTGTTCCAAGAAGCACCTTTTGAGACACCACATACGGTTCGCGTCCATTTTGGGGAAATTATAGACAACCCGCAAGAACTCGAAACCCGTTACCACGAACTTGTAAAAAAGGTACATGCATGATTTTAGGAGTAAACATAGACCACGTAGCCGTACTGCGTGAAGCAAGACGAGTCAATGACCCAGACATCCTCGAAGCGATGTTTATAGCGACACAAGCCGGTGCCGATCAGATAACGATCCATCTTAGAGAAGACAGACGTCACATCCACGACCACGATGCCTACCGCATAGCCAAACTCTCAAAAGTCCCGGTCAATCTTGAATGCTCACTCAACAAAGAGATTATCGACATAGTCTGCGATATCAAACCTCATCGCGCTACACTTGTTCCGGAAAATCGCGAAGAGGTTACGACCGAAGGTGGTTTGGATGTAGAAAAGTTTTATGAAACCATTACGCGAAACATCGAAAAACTTAAAAACAATGAGATAGCCGTCTCACTCTTTA
>JALWLR010000269.1 GCA_027084065.1 Helicobacteraceae bacterium
CCTCCCGTAGGAGTCTGGTCCGTGTCTCAGTACCAGTGTGGCTGATCATCCTCTCAAACCAGCTAGGCGTCATCGGCTTGGTAGGCCGTTACCCCACCAACTACCTGATACCATATAGGCCGATCCTTTAGCGGAAATCCGTTTCCCAACTCTACTTATGTAGAGAAGGAGTATGGGGTATTAATCACCGTTTCCAGTGGCTATCCCCCTCTAAAGGGCACGTTACCTATACCTTACTCACCCGTGCGCCACTCGTCAGCAGGGTGCAAGCACCCCCTGTTACCGTTCGACTTGCATGTGTTAGGCACGCCGCCAGCGTTCACTCTGAGCCAGGATCAAACTCTCCATAATTGTTAAGTTTAATCTTACTCAAGAATTTACTCTTGGCTTTTTTTGAAATAATCACTCAATCGCTTAAGTGTTATCTCGGAATCCTTCTAAACTCTATCTATATAATAGAAAGAGAATAGACGGTTTTTTTCGTCTTCTTTATTAAAAGAAAAAGTGTGACTTCCGTCACCCCTCTCCTCTTGCTTAGTTGTCAATGATCTCAAACTTCTCTCAACCTCTTTCTAAAGGTCGTCTCCGTTTGTGGATGGGAATTATAGGAAAAGAATGCTTAAGGGGAGCTTAAATAAAGCAATGATCTGATAAAAAATTTCTATTTACCCATTTTTTCTTTAAATGATACCGGTTATCATTTTTATTTTCTTTTAAGACTGTTCTCGGTAGCATTACGATGTTGATAACTAATTTCAAAAAGGACAAACAGATGAAAAACACTTCTTTAAAAGTTGCTGCTTTTGCAGCGGCTCTTCTAATGGAAGGAAACACACTCGGCGCTGCTACACTCGAAGAGCGCCTTGCTACTATGGAGCAGGAGCTTGCCACACTCAAAGAGCATAATGAAGTACTTACCGAGGAGTTGACCTCCATGGAGAACGAAAAGTGGTACGCAAGTATAGATGTAACGAAATCACAAAGTGGTATGGGAGCTGCAGCATCAAAGGTTTACTACTCTGAAAACCCACTTTCTATAGGTGGATACGGCGAGTTTTACTACTCTGACAAAAATGATGTAAAGAATGCACGAAATGGAGAAAATTCTGCCATTACCGATACCTATCGTTTCGTACCATACATCGGATACAAATTTAGTGATAACATTATCCTCAACTCCGAAATAGAGTTCGAACATGGAGGGGAGGAAGTTGCAGTCGAGTTTCTCTATCTCGATTTTCTCATCAACAGATATGCCAATGTGCGTATAGGTCAGCAGCTAGTACCTATGGGTTTGATAAACCTGCGACATGAACCGACCCTCTTTCCTACCGTTTTGCGTCCGGATGTGGAAACCTATATCATACCATCTACATGGAACGAGATGGGAGCGAGTCTGTATGGTTCAAACGACTCGTTCGAGTATCAAGTGGGAGTTATCAATGCTCTCAATGCGAACAACCAGGATACACGAAGTAATGGAAACAAGTGGCTGCGAAATGCCAGAAACGGCTCTGCAGAAAAAACGGCAATGAATAAAGTGGGTATGGTTGCAAGAGCAGACTATACAGGAATCAACGGAGCGAAAATAGGCGGGAGTATCTACTACGGAAATGCGTCTAATGTAAAGACCGGTCACGTTTCCGGAACCTCACTGCTTATTTATGAAGTGCACGGATCGTACAAGAAAAATGCTCTCTTTCTCAATGCTCTCTACAGCAGTGCTGCTCTTAGCGAAGCTGAGAAAATTGCACCAAACGCCACCAAGGCATCCGATGGTTTTTATGCCAATGCGGGGTATAATTTCTTCAAGCCTCTTCATATAGAAATGCCTTTTTTTGTACAATACGAACAGTACAATCTCGCAAAAAAGACGGCCAACGGGACTGGAGAGAAAAAAGATGTCAAAAATACGACTGTCGGTTTGAACTACTTTCCACATGAACAGGTTGTCTTGAAGATGGAGTACAAGATCATAGACGACAAGAACATTCAAGATGAAAAAATGAGTGCTGTATCTTTTGGAGCGGGATTTATATTTTAAAGGAGTATCATGAAACTACTGCTTGCTGCACTTGTATCGACACTGCTGTTTGCTAAAGGGATCGATGTGGAGAGTCTCATAAAGGGGCTCTACCCGCATGCCAGAAGCGTAGAGAAGAAAAGTGCGATTCTGACACCCTCCCAAAGTCGGGTAATAGAAAAAAAAGCAGGAGCGAAACTGCCTTCACATCTTGTCCGGTACTATCGCATCGATAAAGGTAAAAAAGAGGTTTTCGCCATTGTCATCGTTCAAAAGGTCCGGACAAAAAAAGCGGCTGTTATGTACTTTATAGCTAATGGCGCTATAGAACATATCGAAATACTCGCATTTGGCGAGCCGCCGGAGTTCAAACCGAAAAATAACTGGCTTGAGCAGTTTTCAGGCAAAACAGACAAAGCTGGACTTAAAGTGGGTGAAGATATAGCGGCAAGCAGTGGTGCGACTCTGTCGGCAAAAAATGTCACAAAAGGTGCAAGGCTCGCTTTGACCATTTATGAAATAGTGAGGAGGAAGCAGTGAAGTTCGTCGTATCGAAAAAACTCAACCGCACATCCCCACTGTTTCCTGCTATAACGGCGATGCTGCTTTTTTTCATAGCTTCTCTCGGATTCAATGCCCTGTTTGTTCACACGAAAATATCGCTTGTTCCATCACAGGCTCTTGAGACGATATTTGGCAATGAAGAGGCGTTTGTCGAGCCGATCCTTTTTGAGGAGCTTGCCTTTATAGTCCATATGGAGTTCTTTTTCTTTATGCTTGTAACCCTTTTAAGCTTTTTTGTCCATTACAGACTTTTTGACAAGAAAAAAAGTACTACAAAACTGTTTCTTACTACTTTTTTTATACAAATCGCGCTGCTCTCGCTCCTCCTCTCCCCTTTTGGGGATAGTCTATTTGTCACTCTGTTTTTGCTTGGCTTTTACCTTACCAACTGCATACTTGTATATGTAATTGTGCACAATCTCGTAAGGATCTATTATGGATAAACACTCTATAAATGTTTTGACAGGCATATCGGTACTTTTTACACTGGAGATATTTGCAACTGGGTATTTGAGTGTTTTGTGGGATGTGGGAAGCATAAAGGAGCTTTTGCACCACTTCGCATACAGTCTGGAGCGCTACATTGAAGTTGCCTTTTTTCATATGATGCCTATGGGTGTCACTCTTTTTATCTATCTGCATCTGCTGCCGATTTTACAAATCAAGCGAAACATCAGTGTCGATGTCTTGATACTTTTTACTCTCCTGTTTCTCTCGCAAATTGGATGGTTCGTTCTGCATGCTCCGGTTTTGAAAATCCTCTCCTCTTTCGCTCTTTTTGGTGTCACTGTATATGAAATGGGTCTGCTGATAAAGCGACTCTATACTCTCCGCGTTCGATGAAGATTCTCCCGTTGGAAGTTATCATGATATAGCGCAAGCCGCTTTTTTTCAAAAAACCTCTTGCCTCTTTAAAGCCCATCGCAACTATCGCCGTCGCCATCGCATCGTAGAAGTAGTTGGGACGTTTGCCAAAAAGGGTCAATGAAACGATCTTGGTCTGCGCTTTTTTTGTATAGGGATTGATAATGTGGTTGTACTTTTGCTCTTTGACATACCTGCGGTAGATACCGCTTGTTGAGACAGTCAGCTCTTTGTCTGTGTCGTTGTAGATTGTGGCAATGGAGCCATCACCAAAAGGGGAGTCCACAGACACTTGACAACGACCGAAACAGCGTATGTCACCACTGAGTGCGATGAGTGCATGCTCTATATGGCGCTTGCGAAAATATGCAGCCACCTCATCTACGGCATACCCTTTGGCGATACCGCCAAAATCAAGCTTTATATTTTCAGGTATGCACACCTTCTCGTTTGCAAGTGAGATGCGTAGATCCACACTTACATTTTTTAAAGGTTTTTTTGGTACTCTCTCCTTTTGACCAAAACGATATATATCTTTGGTTATGCGCCCTACTGCCACATTGAAATACCCTTCGGTGTTCTCGTTCATAAACAGAGACTTTTTGATAATGTCATAGAGGTACCGATCCGGTTTGACACACTTTTGTTCGTTGAGTTTATATACAAGTGAATCTTTTTTGAATGTCGATAGAGAACTTTCGATATCTCTAATAATCGCAAACGCCTTTTGTGTCTGCTGAAATGTAGGAGCTTCGATTGTGACATATGTCCCCATCAACATCGTCATGCGTTCGATGGCAAAGAGAGATAGACCAAACAGAAGAATCAAAAATTTTTTCATAAGAATTTCCTATGTAACAGAAGTTACTGACAATATTTTCGCAGTATTATACACTGTCACTACAAAATCAAAAAAAGGAGTTCCAAATGTGTATCAATGTTGGAATGACAGACAGAATCATCAGAGCAGTAGCAGGGGTAGGACTGATAGCTTACGGACTTGTTGTAAACAACTACATTGTAGCAGGCATCGGTGCTATTCCACTTCTGACTGCAATTATCGGCTTTTGCCCGTTTTATCCGCTCTTCAAGCTCAACACCGGCTGTCATAAAGAGTCGTAAACAAAAATGTGCTATACTCTCCCAAAAAGGGAGAGCTATGGTACATTCCATCGAAGCGTTCGATTTTCTCGGCGATCTGAATGAAGAAGAAAAGAACTATCTCCAAAAACATCTCAAACCAGTTTCCATTCCCAAAAACACCATACTCTTCTACCAAGGTGATACTACAAAAGAGATCCTACTTCTGACAAAAGGATCCATTCGACTCTATATCCAGGGTGAAGGCATAAACGAAATAGAGCTCTATGTTCTCAACCCGATGGAGCAATGTATCGTCAATACAACTTCGGCTATCAATCTCACACCGGCTATCGGTTCTGCTCTCACCCTCACCGATATCGAAGGGTACATGCTCGATAGAGAAATCGTACTAGAATTGATGAAAACGAATGAAAAGTATCAATCCTACATCTTTTCTCTCTTTACCGTTCGTCTCGATACGTTGGCGAAACTGCTTGAGAGTGTCAAATTCAAGCAGATGGACGAGCGGGTATTCGAGTACCTTCAAAACCAACAGAAAAACCCGTTCCATATAACACATGAGGAGATAGCTCAAGCACTCGGCTCGAATCGTGTCGTTATCTCCCGAGCACTCAAAAAGCTCGAAAGAGAAGGAATCCTCAAACTTTCGCGAGGAAGTATCACGATCTTATAAAACTTTTAGACAAATCCCCATATAATAAGCACAAGAATTACCACAAAAAGGATCAAAAATGTGTCTGTTTTGTAAAATAGTCGAAAAAGAGATACCGGCAAACATCGAACTTGAAAACGAGGATTGCCTGGCATTTCACGATATAAATCCAAAAGCTCCTATACATATACTCGTAATTCCAAAAAAACATATAGATAGTTTTAACGATATAGACCCAGAAACTATGGCAAAACTCACACCATTCATGCAAGATGTCGCTAAACAATTAGGAATAGATCAAACCGGCTACAGAGTTATAACAAATGTCGGTAGTGACGGTGGGCAAGAGGTTAAACATCTTCACTTCCATATTTTAGGTGGAGCAAAATTACAATGGGGACACTTTACCGATGCAGACCCTAGAGAGTACCTCTAATGAATAAATTCATACTCTTGTTAATCGGGGGAGCCTCTTTTCTTTTTGCATCGCAATCCTCAGAGATGCAAAAGTACATGCAACAGCAAATGCAAGGATTTAAAAAACAAAAAGAGGATTTTGCCGATTATAAAAAAAAGGAACTAGAAGCTTTCAATGCTTATAAGGAAGCACAAATGAAAGCATATGAAGAGTATAAAAAAGAGCTAGAAGCTTATTGGAAAAATCCAAAGCTCTCTACAAAAAAAGAGTGGGTGGAGTACTCAAAAGACAAAAAAACTCGTAGTGATGTTGATTTTGCAAATAACAAAATCACAGTTGAAACTGTTGCGAAATCAAAAAAAGAAGCTTTAAAAAAACTTCGACATACCTTAGCAAAAGTTACAACAATAGACACAAAACATGCTATAGAAAACGATCCGCTGGAACAGCGACTGGCAAAAATAAAAAAACCACCTAGTGTCGTAGATGCTCCAATAGACCCAAAGCCTATTCTAGCGCCGGTTATCTTTAAAAAACCGCCTTCAAAGAAAAAACTCAAAAAATTTGTAGTTTCACATGTAAACACAAAAACAATACAGGCAAAACCATCACCAAAAGTCAAAGGTGCATTTGTCTATAAAGTAGTTGTAAATCTACCAAAAAATGCAACATATAAACGCTCAAAACTCTATTTAAATGAAGCAAAAGAAAATGCTGCAAGGCAAAAACTACCACTCTCACTCGTTTTTGCCATTATGCATACGGAAAGCTCATTCAATCCCAAAGCGACAAGTCATATTCCTGCATACGGACTGATGCAAATAGTCCCTCATACGGCTGGTGTAGATAGCTACAAGTATCTCTACCGAGTTAAAAAAATTCCTTCAAGCAGATACCTTTATAATTCGAAAAACAATATTAAACTCGGAAGCGCTTATTTGCATATACTTTACTATAGTTATCTTCGCCATATAAAAAATCCACAAAGTAGACTCTACTGCGCAATAGCCGCTTATAATACCGGTGCCGGAAATGTTGCATGGGCATTTACTCATACTTACAATCCAAAAAAAGCGGCTAAAATCATCAATAACCTAACGCCACAACAGGTATATGACCGCCTGCTAAAAGATCTAAAATATGATGAACCTAAACACTATCTCAAACGTGTTACAAAACGTATGCAGATATATCACAAAATTTATGAGGGGTAAAATAGTACTTTTCCCCCTCTTAAGAAGGGCAACTCTCTATTTGGCCAAGGTCATAACTACCGCCACCGCCTGAAATAACTGTTTCATCTTCTTTTATAACTTTACCGTTATGAATGATTGTATAGCTGATCTTAACAGAGTCTCGAATAGTATTAATCGTCGAGCAGTATGTTTCAATAGAAGCCATTACCCAGCGTGCTGCCAAGATATCGTCAGCATCACTTTTAAAATCATATGTCAGATGAAGCTTATTAAATTTTTTTGGATTCTCTTCATTGCGAACGGCATCACCAGTTACACTTAGATCACTTACTGTTTTGCCTTGATTTTTCGGCAGTAGTTGCACATCGGTTGTCGAACAAGCTACAAGCCCCGCTAAAAAATATTCGATTGGAGAAATGACGGGACAATCTATAATAAAACTTGATTTTTCCGTCTTTGCTTCGAACTTCATCTCTTCAAGATGCGATACGGTTACTTTCATTTTGTCTCCTTCAAAAAGTTTTCAAAATATTCCAGCTGTTCTTTGGTTGTTTTTATAGATGTTCCACCTTCACTGCAACGTGCATTCATAGAGTTTTCAATCGAGAGATACGGCATAACATCTTCCTCTATTCGAGGATCTATCTCTTTGAGGTATTTGAACTCTATATCACTCAGATCTATCCCCAATTCTTCTGCTTTTGCAACAGCTTCTCCTGTAATGAAGTGCGCTTCGCGAAACGGTATATTACACTTCTCAACCAAATAATCAGCCAGATCAGTCGCGCTTAAATGTCCTTTTTTACAGGCTTTTAGCATATTTTCTTTATTGATTTTCATAGTCGCTATTGTCTCTTTAAGAATCTCTAGCGAAATATACGCTGTTTCAACAGCATCGAATACACCTTCTTTATCTTCTTGGGTATCTTTGTTATATGCAAGAGGGAGTCCTTTCATAACGGTAAAGAGCCCCACAAGTGCGCCAAAGACTCGTCCGGTTTTTCCGCGAAGCAGTTCCGGTACGTCAGGATTTTTCTTTTGAGGCATAATAGAACTTCCCGTACTGTATTCATCGCTTAGTTCTATAAACTTAAACTCATAACTCGACCACAATATAAGCTCTTCAGAAAGGCGTGAAATATGCATCATCAATGTTGAAATGTTAAAAAGGATCTCTAACGCGAAATCTCTATCACTTACCGTATCGAGACAATTGACACTTACACCCTCAAATCCAAGCAGTTTTGCAGAATAAGCTCTATCTATGTTGTGTGGTGTTCCGGCAAGTGCAGCACACCCAAGTGGAGAGATATTATTTCGTTTATATGAGCTCTCAAAACGATCTATATCGCGCTTGAACATTGCCAAGTATGCTCCAAGATGATATGCGAAGTTAATAGGTTGTGCATGCTGTAAGTGAGTCATACCGGGAAGTAAAGTATCGGTATGCTCCTTTGCTACATGCAAAATAGATTCCATCAGCGCTTTGATACTATCAATGATGTTTTTATTTGCTTTGAGGACATAGCGTCTAAAATCGGTAGCAACCTGATCATTTCTGCTTCTTGCCGTATGGAGTTTTTTTCCGGCAGCACCAATAAGCTGTGTGAGACGCTTTTCAATAGCCATATGAAGATCTTCATCACTTATTTTCCACTCAAAAGTTCCCTCTTCTATCTCTTTTTCAACCTCTGCAAGCCCTTTTTTAATAGAATCGAGTTCCTCTTGTGACAATATTCCCTGCTTTGCAAGCATTGTTGCATGTGCGATAGAGCCTTCAATATCTTCTTTGTAAAGTTTTCTGTCAAACATTATGGATGCATTAAATTCATCAAGTAATTTAGCTGCACCTTTTTGAAATCTTCCTGACCACATTTTTTCCATACTTGTCTCCACAATCTTTTAGCGAAATTTTAGCGAAATTTTCTAATGCTGCGGTCTGTTTGGCGAAAAATTGACCTCTTTAAAGGCATCTATCGTTTCATGCGATCTTTTTTGGCGTAATTTTTTCATTACATTTACAGGAATATCGTGAACAAATTTCTCTTCTTTGATAATTTTTCCTTTTTTATCATACCACCGCTGTTTTCCTTCTTTATAGTTATTCTGATAAAGCACATCACTATAGAGGTGGCCTTCGTATGTATACTCTTTTTGTACTCCCTCTTTTTTTCCTTTTTTATACGGTACGCTCAAAGCCAATTTTCCATTATCGTAAAATTCTTTGTAAATTCCCTCTCGTTTATCATTTTTATAAAACTGTTTTGCTTTTACTTTTCCGTTTGGAAAAAATGTTATCTCCCATCCTTCCAGCTCTCCATTCTTATAGTGAAGAACCTTGAGCTTGTTCCCCTCTTTATCCCACCATCTCATTTCGCCGTCACGCTTATTATTGACATAATTTACTCTATAAGCAACACTTCCTTCCATATAATAAACCTTTTGCTCTCCATGCCTGATGCCTTTGCTCGTTTTTGTTCTTGTTCCATCTATATAATGTGTCTCCGATTTTAAAGCGCCGTTGGAAAAATACTCTTTGACAAGCTCTCCAAACAACGATGAAGATGTAAAAAGCAAAATTAAAAGAAGTGTTTGTCTCATTGTGTACAACCTTTGTTTTTTTCTTTTAGCAATCTTTAAAAAAAACTCCGAAAAGAAAAACACACTCCTGCATGCAGGAGTGATTTATGTTACTTCCAGCCTTTTTTTACAACTGTAGAAGCTTTTTTGTATGGGAACTTTTCTACAAGCTCTTTGACACTGAGTTTTTGATCACCCTCTCTCATGAAGTGTGCAAGCGTAACCGCTGCCCAGTAGTCATTTGCATATTTTGTTCCATTTAATTGAATAGGAACACCGTTTTTGTTTACTGTATGACATGCCGCACAGGTTACAGGACCACTATATTTTCCATCTGGTGAATACTGCAATGCTTGTTCATGTGTCGTTACATCAACACTTCTCTCTTTTCCATCATAACGTGTAGAGTACAAACCATGTGTCGATTCATGACAAGACTGACATGCAATATTGCCATGAGCTTTTGAATATCTATAAAGTGAATATTTATTCGGCAAATCGATAGGGAAATACTTTCCACCGGTTTCTTGTTCTACAAACGGTGCTATATGACAATCGGCACAATGAGGTTCACTTGCCGAAAGCCACCAGTCATTACCGCCAGAAGCTGCTGAATACGGAACTTTTCCACCTTTTGGATGATTCCAAGGTTTCAAATCTAACTTTCCGTCTTTACCGACATTTTTCACAAGAGTGGCAGAAGTATGCTCACTATAATATTTTAACACTTCATTATCACCTGTTACTTTTGGATCTGCCAAAGAAGCAAATTTCTTTTCATCTCCACCTGCAACAGCTTGAATAATCTCTTTAATAGATTTATTTCTCAGTGTTCTACCCTCTTGTGTACTATCATGCTTTATATCATCATAATTCTGGAATGCCTGAGCGACTTTTGTATGACAGTTTGTACAATAAAGACCTCGAAGCTTTTTGACTGTTTTTCCATGTTCATCTTTCATAGAGACATTTTTAAGCTGCCATTTTCCATACTCGTTAAGGAAGAAAGGCGGTTTTGCATCCGGGTTGGAGTGGGCATCACGTCTTACATAACAACCTCCTCCGGATTTTCTTATATCTCCCGTTGAAAATCTTCCTTCTCCATAGCGTGTTGTAACTCTGTATGGATTGGAGTCATCGTTCATATTAGGATTTTGGAAGTGTGTCGGGTGACATGACTGACACGCTTGACTTCTACCCGCGCCGTCAGGCATAGGAACAATTCCAAGGTGAAAAGAGTGGATAGCTTCTGAAAGAGGCTGTGCTTTTACCGTTTTATAACCAGTAGCTGTTGGACGTGGCTCCTGAAGGTTTCCGCTGACATTGTCTCCATGGCAATCAGCACAGTTGACCATCCCCACTTTTCCTAAACGGTTCCCTGAAGCTTTAGGATTGTAATCGCTTAAAAACGTTGTTCCGTGATGTGAATCATGTAAAGAGAGAATATTGATACTTGCTTCTGCAAGTCTTGCCATATATTCACTCTCATCCGGATAACTTTTCCAGTAGTTGTATTCCTGATCACTAAATTTCAACCCCTCATCACGTGCCATTTGTGCAGCTTTTCCGTTTCTTGAGTGGCATGCGTAACAGTTTGGAATATCGACCGGGTTTGTTCCAAAGTAGGAAAATGCATGTCCATCCTTAGCACGCAGCGCTTTTCCAGTTCTGTCATGAATCTCTACAGTCGAGTACTGAAACGGCTGAAAATCTTTTTGCGTAACACTTCGAATAGTTCCCCTTCTCGTACTATCGTTAAATGCCGTTAGCGGTAATCCAAGAGCATCCCACACGTGAGAAGCCGTCAGTTTCAGCTTGACGTTTTTAACGGCAGGAACGAGTGTATCGGTCATTACGATATTACCGCCCTCTTTTCCAGCATACTCCAAATAACCACCCGAAAGTGGCTTCCCACTTGGACCTGCATCAATATTTACCGGGACTTGTAATCCTATGCGGAGTCTGTCTTTGTCTGTTGCACCAGAAGGAATTGTTCCTTCGAGATCTTTATATATAAAAAGGTGTGTCCAAACGTAGTTAGCGACATTGTCTCCAGCAGAGTCTAGGTGCCCGTCCATGTCAGCATCTTTACGTACCGACCAGTATTTCATTTTGTTTCCTTCACTGTATGTATTGTCTTTAACATAGTAGTAAAGTTTTACATCATCATCAGGAGAGAGCAGTTTTGGTAGCTTGCCATCTCCACCAGAACGTATAGCCTGTGCCTGAATGGAGTTGTAAGGAGGAATCACACAACAATAGTCCATAGAGAACCCGACACAGTGCATGCCAAGTTCATAGTTAACAAATACATTGTACTTGTTTACAGGCTCATATCCTGTAACCTTGTTTCCGTTTTCATCTTCTCCGATAAACTTTTTGAGTTTATCTAAACCAAACGGAGGATGCGTGTCATACGCTGAAGCAGAAGAAACGCTCAAAGAGAGCATCGCAATAGCTGCAGCCGTTGAAGCGATTATTTTTCGTTTCATTTCGTTTCCTTTTTTAGTTTTTCACTCTTAGTATTACATTTTCTAATTTAAACGAAATTGAAAAAGTATAAAAAAGATTTATTTTCTGTAAACTATTGTTACATTTATTTGTTTTGTGATGTTTTTGTTATTTGCACCTAATTTCTTTACTATTATGGAGTTTATACATTAAAAATAGTAATATCATACAAGATAATATAAAGTATAAAAATGATTGATTTATCTTTGTTTTTTTATAATCTCAAATAAAAAGAACAGCACATGCAAAAACGTTTACAACTAGATTATGGAAAAAGTGTATAATTTCTTTCATGATAGGAATAGATATAGTAGCAATAGATCGCATCCAGGCAATGATGAGTCGTTTTGGGGACAAAGCTTTAAAACGATTTTTAACACAAGAAGAGATAACTTTAGTAAAAAAGGTTGAAACCGCTGCAGGTTTTTGGGCTATAAAAGAGGCTGCCTCCAAAGCGCTTGGATGTGGCATTGGAAAGGAACTCTCTTTTTTAGATATGCAAATAGAAAAAAATGAGAGAAACGCTCCATCACTTCGATTGAAAAAATCGATTATAGAAAAATTTAACATCCGCAGTGTCGAACTATCAGTGACTCATGACAGTAACTTTGCCGTTGCCGTTGTTCGATTTGAAAGCAATCGATCCGCAGATATGATTAAGGAGTTTTAATGCAGCCAGTCTCGGTTTCTACTTTAACAAATCAAATCAAATCCCTTCTAGAAACAAGTTTCAATCGTATTGTGGTAGAAGGAGAGCTCTCACGAATTACCTACCATAACTCCGGACACATATATTTTACACTCAAAGATGAAAATGCGACAATCCGTGCCGTAATGTTTAGAGGCAACGCTGCAAAACTTCGCTTTCGACTAGAAGAAGGGCTAAAAGTGATTATCGATGCGGCAATAACCCTTTATACACCCCGAGGAGAGTATCAGCTCAACTGTTTTAGCATCGAGCCCTCAGGTCAAGGCGCCCTTGCTTACGCATTTGAGCAGCTTAAAAACAAACTGTTGCAAAAAGGCTACTTCGAGCAGTCACGAAAAAAACCGCTACCCAAGTTTCCAAAAAAAATCGCTCTTATCACGTCAGCCACCGGTGCCGCACTGCAAGATATGCTTCGCATTGCAAACAGCCGGTATCCTTTATGTGAAATAGATATCTACGATGTTCTCGTACAAGGTGAAAATGCGGCAAACTCCATAGCTTCAGCACTCACATATGCCGACTCACTACAGATTTACGATGCAATCGTCATAGGACGCGGAGGCGGCAGTATAGAAGATTTGTGGGCATTTAACGAAGAGGTTCTCGCAGATGCCATTTATAAAGCAAAAACACCCGTTGTTTCTGCAGTCGGGCATGAAATAGATACTGTTATCAGCGACTTTGTAGCAGATGTACGCGCCGCTACTCCAAGTAATGCAATAGAGCTACTTTTACCGGATAAAACGGAGTTAATGCTTTATTTGGACTCATTAATGGAACAGCTCCAAAGACGAACCATGCACATAGTAACACTCAAGCAGCAAGAACTTCAACACATGCAAGAGGCATTTAAACAGCACTCATTTGAAAAGAAAATAGCGCAGCAAGAGGAAGGTATCATACAACTACGCCAGCGGTTCGAACAATCCGTTGCATTTGTATTTTCTCGTTTTACAGAATCTTTACACTACATGCAAAAAGAGCTGCCGCGAAACATTCATAATGTTTTAGAGCGAAAAAATGCTCAACTCTCCTCACTCAATGAAGCATTTAGTGCCTCCAATCCAAAACTCAAATCCAAAAAAGGCTTTGCACAAATTGTTCGAGATGGAAAAATTATCGATTTGGCATCTCTTGAACCAAATCAAGAGTTTGAAGCACAAACTTCCGATATAATAGTCACTGCAAAAGTTTTAGATAAAAGGAATATTTTATGAACTATCCATCGTTTTTCAACAGTATTGAACCCATCTCTTTAGAAGATCCGCTTGCCGATATACTCGGTGCCTTTGAAGAGGGACGTTATAGCATAAGCTATGTGGAAGTGGTTAAAGGTGCGGGGCACAGCTGTCCTACAGTTGCCGGTGCTTATTTGATGACTCAATATGCACTTAAAGCTCTCTACCCCAATGAACCGGCTATTCGTGGAGATATTGAAGTCTTTTTCAAAGAGCAGCTGCAAGAGGGAGTAGCAGGAGTTATTGGCAATGTCGTCTCCTACATTACCGGTGCAACGGATCAAAGTGGTTTTAAAGGTCTTGGAGGCAAATTCGCACGCCACTCTTTAATGCACTTCGAAAGTGAGATCGGCTCTGCTAGTGCACGTTTTAGCTCTTGCTCAAATAACAAAAGCGTAGATGTTTTTTACGATCCATCATCTATCAAACCTCATCCCGACATGCAGCCTTTAATGCAGCTTATTATGCAAAATAAAGCTACTCCGGAACAAAAACGACAATTTGGCCTACTTTGGCAGGAGCGTGTTAAGAACATCTTCGCCCATGCCGATGAAGTCATTCGTCTTCAGCCGGTAAACAGCTAACGCAGCGAAAATGTCGGAAAATATGTATAGAGTTGCACGGCGGCGGTAGCGGAAATTTTCTTGAAAAATTTCTCAAGAGGCTCTTCTTGACTCCATACTGGATTTGTAACGCCGCTTAACTGCTCTAGCCGCTTTTTCGCATCAAAAAGGACGCCTACTCTGTCGATAAGTCCGACACGTTTTGCCTGACGAGCGGTAAAGATGTGGGCATCCGCCCATTTGGACTTCTCTTTTAATGAGAGTTTTCTAGCGGCAGCAACATCGGCGGTAAACATATCGTACGTATCGTATATAACCTTTTTTAGTTCCGCTTTTTCATAAGGTTTCCACGCTCTATCGGGAGTCCCTACTTTTTTATACTTTCCAGCTTGTATAGTTTGTGTTTTCACCCCTATTTTATGCATCAAACCGCTTATATCCGCTCCTTCTATAATCACACCAATACTTCCAACAAGACTTCCCGGATTGGCAATGATCTCATCTGCCCAAATGGAGGCATAGTAACTCCCACTTGCCAAAATACCGCCGGCATAAACAACTACAGGTTTTTGTTTTTGCAACTCTTTAATCGCATAAGCGATCTCTATAGAAGGAGCGACCGCACCACCGGGAGAGTTTACCTCCAACAGCACCCCTTTTACTTTGGAGTTCTCTTTAGCTTTTTGAATCTTTTCCAAAACATCACTCACATCCAAAATAGGTCCGCTTAGTTTGATCTTTTCCAAATTGTATGGACGTGCAACCTCTTTGGATGCTGGAGCAAACACCAAAAAAAGGATCAGCAAAAAAAGTAGCCCTTTAAAATGGTCACTGATGTAGCGAAGTATTTTCGATATGACAACAAATACTCTTTTAAAAAAATTCTCTTTTTTTACCTCTTCGTAATTCATACGCGTTCTCCTAAAATATAACGTTCTACAATATCGTAACGATGTAAAATAAGATGAAGAGGAAGCTCCTCTGTAGGAGAGTTCTCAAGCTGAATGACAAGCATGTCCGCATCATATCCCTCTTGCAGTACACCCTTTTTCAAACCAAGTGCTTTTGCAGCGTTTATCGTCACGCTATCAAGCAACTTTTTAGCCAAATCATGCAACGGCATCTCACTGTGCATAAAGAGTGCCACTTTCATCTCCTCCCACAAATCCAAGCCGTAATTCGAACTCAATCCATCCGTTGCAAGCAGCCACTCCATATCCATTCCATCCACTTTTGCCAAATCGAGTTTGCCGTTTCCAAGCAACCTGTTCGATATAGGACAATGCGCTATTGCATGTCCGTTTTCTTTTAAAAAAGCATACTCTTCATCACTTGCTTTAACAACATGGGCAAACAGCGTTTTCACACCCCTAAACTTATGTAAAAACTCCATCGAAGAGCTAACGGGGCTTTCTTGCTTGAGCAACTCGGCAAAGAAACGTGCGAAATCCCCTTTTGCATGGTCAAGCCATTCCCGTTCAGCCACACTTTCCATAAAATGCGCCGTTACACACAGTCCCTCTTTTTTCGCCACATCCAACGCTTTTTCTATTAAAATCGGATGAACCGAATAGGGAGAGTGGATAGCCACAGCTGGATAAAACCCTCTTCTTTGTCGCCTTTTACTCTCTTTGAGACGCTGCATAAAATCTTGAAAAAGCACATCTGCCATGCCAGCCTGAGAACCTATAAGCTCATTGAAAAATACGACATTTTGTTTTGAAAGCAAGCATGCATCCAGATCCATTCCATGCGAACTGATCGCTCCAAATGTCGTTATACCGCTTTTGAGCATCCCGTCTATGGCACGTGTCATACAGGAGAGGTCACACTCAGCTATCAGATCTTCACGGTTTTCTATAACACTGTAAAGCCAGCTTATAAAGTCTCCATAACTCAGTTGTGTTTTATTTGCACTGAATTCTATGTGTACATGAGCGTTTATCAAACCAGGAAAAAGAAGAGAATTTTTCGGATAAAAAAGCACTTCGGCATCTTTATTCTCTTTTAAGACCCTGCTTTTAAGCGCTATTTGTTCTATGATACCGTCATGAATAAGTACGGCATGATTTTTCAAAACACCCGAAGGCGTATAGATATAATCGGGTATGACTACCTTTTTCATTCTGCTTTAATCCTAAATTATAGATAGATTTGTTAAAATAATATCCTAATATCAGAAATAGAAGGTAGAACATGAAAATAGTCGTTATTCAAGGTCCAAATCTCAATATGCTCGGTATTCGTGAACAAAATATTTACGGTCCAATGAAATTAGAGCAAATCCATGCACAGATGAAAGATTTCGCATCGAAAAACGGAGTGGAAATAGAATTTTTCCAAAGCAATCTTGAAGGAGAACTTGTCGATAGAATTCAGGAGTGTTACGGCGATGCGGACGGCATCATCATAAACCCTGCCGCTTACAGTCATACATCTATCGCCATTCGTGATGCGCTTGCTGCTGTCAATCTTCCGGCAATCGAAGTGCACATATCTAATGTCTACAAGCGCGAAGAGTTCCGCCAAAAAGATGTAGTCGCTCCTGCTTGTGCCTCTACGATAGTCGGTTTCGGTCCATTTGGATATCACCTCGCAATGATTGGTATGCTTCAGATTCTCAATGAAATTCAAGCGATGAAAGAAGCGCAAAAACAACAAACACAACAAGCATAAACAGGTTTTGTATGTATCTTAAAAAAAAAGTTGCAGATGATTTGATCAAATTTCGTTCACCACATTTTCCCTACCGTAAAAAAGTATGCAAATCGTTTCGCTACGGTGCGCTTATAGGTATAGGCGGCAATATGGGTGATACACTGCGACTTTTTGAAAGAGTTTTTTTTCATCTCAAGCGCTCACCGCTGCTTGAGGTTTGCCAAACCTCTTCAATTTTAAAAAATCCTCCTTTTGGGTATCTTGATCAGCCGTTTTTTTACAATGCCGTTATTGTGCTTAAGAGTGATATGCAGCCACGCCGACTACTTCGCTATTTGCAACATGTAGAAAAACGCTTTGGAAGAAAACGCTCTTTCAAGGATGCTCCAAGAACGCTTGATCTAGATATACTTTTTTATGAAAATAAAAAAATCGAAACACCTGAACTGACCATTCCTCACAAAGAGTGGTATAAACGTGACAGCGTCACTATTCCCCTTATGGAAGTAGCCTTATGAAAATAGTCACATTCAGCGGTGCAACTCCATCAGAAGCTTTACGCAAAGCAAAAATGGAGTATGGGGACGAGGCAATGATCATCGAGACAAAAGAGATTCGCAAGAAAAACCTCACACAAGAGGGACTTTATGAAATTATTGTCGGAATCGATGAAGAGATGGAGCGAAAAAGTAGACAGACTGCACATATGCAGACAAAACAAGAGCCTGCCTATGACACCCAAAAACTCAAAAAAGAGAGTGAAGAGATTCTTTTTGACATCTCCAATGCAGCAAAACAGATCTCTAAAATTTCCAAAGTTACCAAAGACCCTCTTGCAGACATCTATGAAAAAAGTGCGGCTTCACTGCAAAAAAATGCCGCCGCGTCCATCGAACCAAAAGAGCTCAAAGAGATAAAAAACGAAATCGGCAAACTCGCCGACAAAGTAAAACTCATTCAAAACATGTTCTGGAATGAAAAATCTCCTGATCTTACACAGCCTATTCCTCCGGAATTTGCTGAAATTTACCGTTTGGCGGCGCGCAGCGGAATGAGTAAAGAGCATTTAGATTCCATTATGCGCCTCACACTCGAACACATGCCCACCCGTCTACGAGAGAACTCACAAACCGTAAAGCGCTATTTTCAGACACTCCTTCGTAAAATGATCCCTATACGCCTGGAAACTCTGCCTGCACCAGGTGCAACAAAAGTCATGATGCTTGTTGGCCCTACAGGTGTCGGAAAGACAACCTCCATAGCCAAACTAGCAGCTCGCTACTCCTTTTTGATGCAAAAGAAGTACAAAGTAGGCCTCATTGTTTTGGATACCTACCGAATCGGAGCAGTCGAACAACTCATGCAGTATGCAAGGATGATGAAGCTTGGAATTGAAACCGTTGTCGATCCTCCGGAGTTTACAACCGCTTTGAACTCTCTTAGCTACTGTGACTTCATTCTTATCGATACAATGGGATCAAGCCCATACGATAAAAACAAAATCGAAAAAATCTACGAGTGTCTCAGCTCTAACGAAAGTCAGTTGCACATAGATGTTTCGTTGGTATTACCAAGTTCTATCAAGTATGAAGATCTTCTTGTAGCGTATGAAAATTTTTCAACACTCAACGTCGATACGGTTATCTTTACAAAACTCGATGAAACCCGAGGTTTTGGTAATCTTTTCTCTTTCGCGCTGGAGACGAAAAAGCCTATAAGCTACTTCTCCGTCGGACAAGAAGTTCCCGAAGACCTTGTCGTCGCTAGCAGCGATTTTTTAGTCGAATGTCTTCTAAACGGTTTTGATCGGAGTAAAATATAATGGATCATCAGGCAAAAAAACTCGAAGAGCTTGTTGAAAAAAACAGTCGGAAAAAATCGAAAAAAACCCGTTTTGTGGCCATAACAAGTGGAAAAGGGGGAGTCGGTAAGAGTACTATAAGCTCCAACCTTGCCTACTACCTCTCCCAAAATGGCTTGAATGTAGGTATTTTTGATGCAGACATCGGTCTTGCCAACCTTGATGTTATGTTCAATGTCAAAATCAAAAAAAACATTCTGCATGTACTCAAGGGCGAAGCAAGCGTTACTGATATTCTTGTTCCCATAACCCGTAATCTCATATTGATTCCCGGAGAGAGTGGAGATGAAATTCTCAAATACTCCAATCAGACACTATTTGAACGATTTATGCAAGAGGCGCAAATACTTGATAAACTCGATCTTATGATTATCGATACGGGCGCGGGAATTGGAGAACATATTCAGATGTTTTTAGAAGCAGCTGATGATATAGTCGTCGTAACCGTTCCCGACCCGGCTGCCATAACCGACGCCTATGCTACTATTAAAAGCATTGCGACATACAGAGACGACATCGGTATGATTCTCAATATGGTCAAAAGTGAAAAAGAGGCTCAAAACATCTTCAACAAAATAAAAAAAGTCGCCCAGGCAAACATTGGCACACAACTCAACTTGGAACTTATAGGAAAAATCGAAAACGACACAAAAGTCTCCTCCAGTATCAAGCAAAGAGAACTCTTTACAAAAAACTACCCAAATGCCGCATGTACGAAAGATATTGCGAAAATTGCACAGAAAATTGCCGGAAAACTGGAACGAAATGTGCTCGTTGAATCGGATGAAAGCGGCTTAAGCGGACTATTTAAACGCTTGATGAGTCATTTCTAAAACGAGGGGTAGCCAAACGATGCTGAGTGAAAATTTTATCTATTTCTTTACCGTACAGGGCTTTTTTATCGGTATTATTTTCGGTCTATTGAAATCGTTCGATGCATTCGGTCTTTTGAGCTACACACTTGTCATAACTGCATTTTTTTATCTTTTTGGACATATTGTCATTGGGTTTTATTATAGAACTATGAATGTAAAAACCTACTACTTTCCAAAAGAGCTCCATGAAAAAGAGCTCGATATGTTCGTTCACGAAATCAAAAAACGAGAACAGCTTATCGACCGTGCCGTCTCTATGCGAGACTCATTAAGTGAACTTAACCTCAACGATAAAACAGAGGATTCGAAGTAATGAGTACCGAAGCGTATAAACAAGAGCTTCGTCATTCTCAAGATGAACTCGCCTTACGTTACCTGCCTGCTGTGAAAGCTATGGCTTTTCGCCTCAAAGAGCGACTACCAAGTTCCGTAGACTATCTCGACCTCTCAGCTATAGGAACAGAAGAACTTATAAAGCTTGCAAGACGCTACGACGAAGGGTTAAACGACTCCTTTTGGGGATATGCGAAAAAAAGGGTTTACGGAGCGATGCTTGACTACTTACGCAGTTTAGATGTGCTTAGTCGTGCAAGCAGACGCCTCATCAAACAAATAGATAAAGCCATAGACGAGTATATGGCTGAGCATGATGAAGAGCCGACAGATGAGGAACTGGCAAAAATTCTTAGTGAGGATATTGAAAAGATTCATGATGCTCGCCTTGCATCCTCCATCTATACCGTCATGCCCATCGACGATCATCTACAAATGGGCGATGAGGGTGCCACACTTAAACGTATAGAGCAAGAAGAACTTGTAGAAATCATAAAAAAGGTTCTCTCAACACTCAAAGAGCGAGAACAGCTCATCATTCAACTCTACTATTTTGAAGAATTGACACTCAAAGAGATCAGTGAAATTCTTGGAATTACCGAGTCGCGAATTTCGCAAATACACAAATCTGTCTTGAAAAAAATTAGAGAAAGTATAGGAGAGTAACAATGGCAGATATACTTTCACAAGAGGAGATAGACGCGCTGCTCGATGTCGTCGAGGATGAGGGAGAAGATGTCCTAGAAGCCGCCGACGAGAACATTCTCCCGCAACGTCAAGTTACACTCTACGACTTTAAACGTCCAAACCGTGTCTCCAAAGAGCAACTGCGTGCCTTTAGAGGCGTACATGACAAAATGGCACGAAGTCTAGCAAGTCAAATCTCTTCCATTATGCGAAGTATTGTCGAAATTCAACTCCACTCTGTAGACCAAATGACATACGGCGAATTTTTGATGAGTTTGCCAAATCCGACAAGCTTCAACGTCTTTTCGATGAAGCCTCTTGAGGGAAGCGGCGTACTGGAGATAAACCCCTCCATTGCCTTTCCAATGCTTGATAGACTCCTAGGAGGCAAGGGAGAGCCTTTTGATGCCAGTCGGGAGTTCTCCGATATAGAGCTAAGCCTGTTTGAAACTATTTTACGCGTCATGATGAGCACACTCAAAGAGGCATGGGCACCGGTTATGGAGATATACCCCGCTATCGAATCCAAAGAGTCCAGTCCCAATGTCGTCCAAATCGTTGCACAAAACGAAATTGTCGTAATGGTTGTTATGGAGATAATTATCGGTCACAGTTCCGGAATGATGAACATCTGTTATCCGGTCATCTCACTTGAACCTATTTTACCTAAACTTGCCAGCAGAGACTTGATGCTCAATGAAACGAACTCCAAAAAAAGTCGTAACAAAGAGCTGCAAGTTCTCTTAGGAGGAGCGAAGGTAAACGTCGAAGCAAATCTTGGAGAGTCCGAACTGACACTAAAAGATGTTCTTGATCTTGAAAAAGGGGACATCATTCGCCTTAACACACCTGCGGATGACACGGTCTTTGTCAGTGTTGATGGAAAAACACGCTTTAAAGGCGAAGTTGGTTTAAGGCGCTTTAGAAAGAGCGTACAAATTACTGAAATTGTAGAAACCGAAAAAGATCAAGTCAAACGTATTCTTGAAAAACTTGAGAAAAAGAGACGTGAAAAAATTTCCGGAGTCAAAGAACTGATGGAGGAAGAAGAAAGTGAGGAGTAGAAGATGAGTGACTTTATGAAACTGTTAGAGAGTGAAACCGTAGCGACAATAGAGGCGCTCATAGGTACTGCACCTACACTTGAGCTTAAAGAGGAGCAGGACCTCAGCATTATCTCTAACATCATTCCACCCATTGTTCTTGCGCATATAAGCGTAAGCGGCGATATAAATGCAAAAATGATGATAGCCGTCCCTGCCAATCTTGCAACGGCACTTTCTGACATGATGCTAGGAGAAGAGCCTAGCGGTAGAGAGGATGTCAATGAAGATGACCTCGATGCAACGAAAGAGACACTCTCAAACATTCTAGGAGCAGTATCAAACACACTCTCCGCCCAAAAAGAGATGCCCATACTCTCTTTTAAAATAGATGATATTCACTTTATAGAAGAGGGCAATGACATCAGCCTTGAAGAGTATGCCAAGATGTTCATCTACAAGGTAGAACTTGCAGATACAAAGTCACAAATCATGTTTATATTTGACGAAACAATGGCAAATGCCCTTTTCAATCCTAATGGAAATTCTCTTAACGATGAGCCATCTGCTTCTTCTACAACTGCTTCAACAGAGTCTGGATGTGGAGATGAACTCAAACTCAGCGAAGAGGAGTTGAAAAACATCTCTTTGATTCTTGATGTAAAACTCCCGGTGCGTGTACGAATCGGAAAGAAAAAAATGCTGCTTAAAGATGTACTCAATATGGACATAGGCTCGGTTGTCGAACTCAATCAGCTTGCCAACGACCCACTAGACATTCTTGTAGACAACAAAGTTATAGCTCAAGGCGAAGTAGTCATAGTCGATGGGAACTTCGGTGTGCAAATTACGACAATCGGAACAAAAAAAGATCGTCTCAAACAACTCAAAGGCTAACAAATGAGAAAAAAACCCTTGATAGAACATAACGACACTCTAGCAAAAAAGTACCTCAAAGAGATAAAATCAGCCGACACATGGAGTGTTTTTAAAATCATTTCCGATTTTGTAAAAGGTTTCGATGAGCTCAGTGACGTAGGACCGAGTGTTACCATTTTTGGAAGTGCCCGCTTCGATGAAAACAACCCCTACTATAAAAAGGCCTATACCCTCTCTCATCTGCTTGCGAAAAAGGGGTTCAACATTATAAGCGGTGGTGGCCCAGGCATAATGGAAGCTGCCAACAAAGGAGCTTTTGAAGTAGGAAAAGTGGAGTCGATAGGCTTGAACATCGACCTGCCGCATGAGCAAAACAGCAACCCCTACACTACGAAAAATCTTCAGTTTGACTACTTTTTCTCACGCAAAGTTATGCTTGTAAAATACTCCCTTGCCTATGTCATCTTTCCAGGAGGCTACGGAACACTCGATGAACTCTTCGAAGCACTTACACTCGTACAAACTCGAAAAGTGACAGGTGTCAAAATCTTTCTTGTAGGGTATGACTATTATGCTCCGTTACTACATTTTTTAGAAAAGAGTCTGCTTGCCACAGGAGCAATAGATGAGGATGATCTGCATATTTTTGAAGTAAACGATGATCTAGAAATCATTGCAGACAAAATCCATGACTCCCTGCTGGAACAGTTAAAAGTCATCAAAGCACTTGGACTGGAGGACACCTCCTACTATAAATCGTTGAAAAAGCTGAAAAAGAGAGTCGATCATGAGTAAAAAAATTCTTGTAGGTATGAGCGGTGGAGTCGATTCGACCGTTACGGCACTTATGCTAAAAAATGCAGGGTATGAAGTGGAGGGGCTGTATATGAAGCTTCATTCCAAACCCGGATACCACGAAATACACCTCGCACGGGCACAAAAAGCTGCAGATTTTGTCGGCGTCAAACTGCATGTGCTTGATCTTCAAGAGCGTTTTTTACAAAAGGTTGTCGAACCTTTCATAGAGACCTACAAAGAGGGCAAAACACCAAACCCCTGTGCCCTTTGTAACAGAAACCTGAAGTTTGGCGAGATGATTCGCTATGCTGACAAAATAGGCGCCGATTTTCTAGCTACAGGGCATTATGTCAAATGTGACGGAGAGTTTTTGTATCAGGCAGAAGATGATACGAAAGATCAAAGCTACTTTCTCTTTTATATTGAAAGATCCATTCTTCCACGTCTCTTATTTCCCCTTGGCGAAAAGAAGAAAAAGGACATAAAAGCTTATGCAGCGTCCATAAAAGGACTCGAATCCTTCGCCTCACAGAGCGAATCGAGTGAAATATGTTTTGTTGAAAACAGTTATACCGATGTCCTTAAAGAGAATCTTGTCAATGTGGATAATGAAGGAGAAGTTCTCGATACATCCGGGAACGTTGTAGGTAAACATAAAGGTTACATGCACTATACAATAGGAAAACGACGCGGATTTAGCGTACACGGTGCACATGAGCCTCACTACGTCGTCGACATCATTCCCCAAAAGAACCAAATCGTTGTGGGAACCAAAGATCAGCTCGAATGTAAGCGCGTCGTTTTAAATAACATAAATATGTTCATAGACGACACCGAGTTCGATGCAACGGTCAAACTTCGCTATAGAACAAAAGCGGTCCCTTGCCATGTAACCATCAAAGACAAAGAAGCAACAGTAGAACTACAAGAGGGAGTTTTTGGAGTTGCAACCGGTCAAGCAGCCGTTTTTTACGATAAAGAAAAACTCTTAGGCGGAGGCTGGATAACACAAAACAGGTAGCTATGAAGTTGTGTCTACGGCGTTATTCTCTCCAATAAATTCTCCGAGATGCAAATACACGCGCATCTCCTGTAAAACTCCTCTTCAATCAAGGTTTTTTGGGATGCCACCGCTCCCAACGGTTTATACCGTGGTCGTAGAAGTAACTCGCACTTTGATAGTAGGTAATTGTGTCCGTTTCATCTGTTGGAATAGGCGAAATCTCTTCATACTCGACACTTCTAAGTGTTTGCTTTTTGATTTTGAACTCTTTGGAGGTTTTGTTTGGTAGCAGTACCGTCAAGTGATTGTCTCTAAAAAGTCCCAGTTTTTGGTAGTTCCCTACAAAAGCTCTCTCTTTAAAAGAGTCATCGAGTATATCGTTACCGTAAAAAAGACTTTCGTAGCTAAAATTCAACAAAGACATCACTGTCGGCATGACATCGACTTGAGAAGAAAGTTTGTGCACGACTGTCGGTTTTATTAACTTCGGTGCATATATAAATAGAGGAATTTTGTAACGCCATGTAGGCAATGTATTTTTCCCTGCACTTCCTCCATTGTGATCGGCTAAAATGACAAAAATCGTATTGGTAAACCACGGTTTTTTCTTCGCTGATTCTATGAATTCTTTGATAGCGTAGTCGGTATACTTCACGCCACCGGCTCTACCCGTATGGGAAGGAATGTCGATTTTCCCATCTGGATAGGTGTAGGGTCTATGATTGGAAGTAGTCATGATAAAGTGAAAAAACAGTTTTTTCTTTGCGTAGCTTTCATCACTCTTTTGGAGTGCTTTGCGAAAAAGATCCTCATCGCACAATCCCCAAACATTCCCGAAAGTCTCCTCCCCTTTGGTAAAATCGGAACGATCGACAATTGAGAAACCGTTGTGTGAGAAAAAGTCGTTCATATTGTCAAAATAGCCGTATCCACCGTAGATAAAGCGGTTCTCATACCCTTTTGTGCGGAAAATAAATCCGGCACTGTACATTCCGTGACAATCAGGGCGCTTGACGATACTTCGCCCCGGTGTCGGCGGCAAAGAGAGCGTTACGGCTTCCATGCCTCGTACCGTTCGTGTACCTGTTGCATAGAAGTTATCGAAAAAGAGTGATTTTTCAGCAAGGGAGTCCAAATATGGCGTCAATCCCCGCTTGTCCCCGAAAATACCCATATACTCCGCGCTCATACTCTCTATCATTATGAGCATGACGTTGTAATGCTTCTCTTCTCCCTCTTTTTGAACGACTTTTAGATGTCTGTCATCCATTTTTTCAAGTTCGTACAGGCGTTTCATAACCTCTTTTACAGGTTTGGTTTTATAGTAGAGGTCATACTCCAAAACATTGTGTCTAAAGGCAGAAAAAAGAGAGTACAAACCATTTTTCGCAAGCTCATTGTTATAGATATTATTGGAAATTTTTGCAAGAGGCTGCTTGTCAAGAGTGTTGAAAAAAAGCAAAGGAAGTGCTAGCAATGTAGTACCAACAGCCAAGTTTCGCTTCCACGTAGCATTGTCTTGCTCGAATGCACGCTTCAAAACATTCGTTTTTTTATACAAAAACAGCCAAAGCAGTGTATCTATAAGAAAAATAGCACTTAGTAACAGTGGAATAGGATAAGACTCCAAAATATTATGGATGACTTCATGTGTGTAGACCAGGTAGTCAACTGCTATAAAGTTAAAACGCTTCCCAAACTCCTCCCAAAAAAACCACTCGCTTACGCCGTTAAAAAGTATAAAAAAAGTCGTAACGAACAAAAGAGCAAGGACAAAATAGCGATGCCATTTTGCATAGTATATCTTTGCAGGCACAGCGCTGAGATAAACAATTAGTGGAATAAAATAGTAACTTGCAGCTACAAAATCATACAGCAATCCGACACCGAAAATCTTAACAAGCTGCACTATGGACATATCCACTTCAGAGGCACTATACCCCATCAGCACAATACGCGTTACAAAACTCACTCCAATGAATATAGCAAACATCAAAGCGATCAATACAAAACGGCCTTTTAGCATATTTTATCCTTTACATGCAAAACGAAAACTAAATGAACTTTAAAATTTCCTCTTCAATCTCCTCTTTTTCTATGACCGTATTTTGTACTATAGGCTTTGTAAAGAGTGCTTCTATCATCGGTGGTATTGGCAAGCCTGCAACTTTGGAAATAGAACGCAACGCATCGATGTCTCTAGTGTCTACTTCTCCAGTAAGTGCATTGGCAATGACAGGAGAAAATTTCGTCCACTCCGCCGTAGAGTAGACAATGGACTTTATCCCCTCTTTCGTGCATGTTTCGTAAGACTTGAAGCATGTTGCCGTATGCGGATCCATCAGGTATTTCTCTTTTTCGAACGTCTCTTTGATGTAACGTTTTCCTTCCTCATCGTCACACCAGTCTGCATTGAAACACTCTTGAAGTTTCGCAAGTTCATCACTAGTAAGTTCATAAAAATGCTCTTTTTCTAAAGACTCCATCAGCTCTTTTGTACGCTTAGCACCAAAAAGATCAAACAAAACACGCTCGACATTCGAAGATTTCAAAATATCCATAGCAGGTGACGTTGTCGGGATGACACGGTTGTTTCTAAGATCGTAACGCCCCTCTTTGATAAGCTGAGTCAAGATATTGTTCTTGTTTGAAGAGATGATGATCTTCTCAACCGGAAGCCCCATTTTCCATGCGTAGTAACCACCAAGAGCGTTACCGAAATTTCCGCTTGGAACGTTGAGATAGACCTTCTCACCCATTGCAACAGCACCTTTACGGACAAGTTCAAGGTAACTGTGAATATGGTAGATAATTTGAAAAATAATCCGTCCGAAATTGACCGAGTTCGCAGCTGAAAGCTTTGTCTCTTTTTCTTTGAGTGCCTCTTTGAAACGATTCGAAGCAAGAAGACGCTTCAGTGCCGTTTGTGCATCGTCAAACACCCCTTTAATGCCTATGACTTTCAGGTTTTTCCCATCTTCCGTGACCATTTGCAAGCGCTGTACGTCACTTGTACCACCCTCAGGGTACATACATGCAACTTTTACATTCGCTCTGTCTTTAAATGTCTCAAGAGCTGCTGGACCTGTATCTCCACTTGTTGCTGCCAAAATAAGGTAATTTTCTCCCCTTTTTTGTGCAATATCTGAAAGAATCGCCCCAAAAGGCTGTAGCGCCATATCTTTAAAAGCTCTTGTTGGACCGTGGTAGAGCTCACTTACATAGAGATCCTCTTTGACTTTGACAACCGGAACAGGATTGTTTGGGTCGTCAAAACGATCATACAAATCGATAGCCTCACGAAGAACCTCTTTGTCTATATCTATCTCGAAACGATCCAGCATATCCAAAGCCATTGTTTTATAATCGCTTTTGAGATGTTTTTCCAAAAAATCTCTGCCGAGTGTAGGAAAAGTTTCTGGAACGTACAAACCGCCATAAGAGGCTATAGGATCCAAAATAGCCTCAGAAAAGCTTACTTTCTCTTTTTTGTTCGCATCTTCGCCACGTGTCTGAATAAACTGCATGTAGTATCCTAATTCATTATATTTTCGAAGCGAAATTATAGCTGATTTTTGTCAATACGGGGTGCTTGGGCGAAGAAGCCCTTAGCGAGTTTTGAAAGTGTTGAGCTGAGTTTGCAGCTGGCGTGCCTTTTGATTGAGCTCCATCGCTGAAGTGACGATATACTCTACATGACGAGTGTTTTCCGCTGAAAGGTCATTGATGTTTCGTATTTGCGAGACAATGGCATCGACATTCTCTCCCGTTTGCTCAAAACTTTGGATCGTCTTTTCATTTATGCCTACAGCTACATTGACAATCTGCACACTCTCTTTTATTTTCTTCTCGACATTTACTGAAAGTTCAGAGAGCTGTTGGATTTCACTTGAGTTTTGACTCATTGTACCCGATGCATCTACAATGGACTGCACAATGACATTGATGGTGGAGTTGATTTCAACAAGGGACTTTTGCGTTCTCTCTGCAAGCTTTCGAACCTCATCAGCGACAACGGCAAAACCTCTACCGTGCTCGCCTGCACGGGCGGCTTCGATTGCGGCGTTCAAAGCAAGAAGGTTTGTCTGATCGGCAATGTCGGCAATGACATTGAGCACCTCTTTAACCTGTGTCGCTTCGCTTGAGAGTGTTTGCATCTTTTGTGAAAGTTCCGCTTCAAGTTCGGCACTGTGCTGTACCTCTTGCGCTAGCTTAATAACATCACCGCTTGCTTCATCGAGTATCTCTTTTGCTTTGAGTACATCCTCTTTCGATGTCGTCGCTTCTGCAACAGAAGCATCAATGTTGAGTTTGATCTCGTTTGCCTGCTTGACGGCATCGTTAATAATCTCTGTTGAGTGTTCGACACTTTTACCTACATCTTCTGCAGCATCGGCAAGATTGTCGGCGATTTGAAGATTCTCTTGTGAGGAGCTTTTTGCTTCTCGAACAAGCAGCTCGAAATTGTCTATGAGTTCGTTGAGATTACGAACAATCTCTCCTAGTTCATCTTTTGTCTCGACATCACTTCTAAGCGTCAAATCATTTGTAGAAGAGAGCTTTTTCATAAATCTACTCAACGCTTCTACAACCTCAGAAACACTCTTTTGTACAAAATAGCCTATGATGATGACAAAAATTATAATGATGATATTAATAGCAAGCAATTTTACAAGTGAGTTGTTTGACTCTTCAATAGAAGCCTCAATCATTTCATTCAAATTTTGCGTTATTTGATTTTCGATCTCTTTTAAACCGTTGATATATTCTGTTGCCACATCGAAGAAACTATTTGCTTCATAAACAAAATCTTCACTTTGTTTCGCTTTGAGTATAGATGCAAGCATTGTCTCGAGTTTATGTGTGGATTCCCTATTTTGTAGCGCTGCAAACGCTTTTAAAACGCTTGAATCGGCAAATGTTTTGAAATCTTTAAAGTAAGCTTTTTGCTGTGCGACCAATGAAGCGAGTTTGACCTTCTCTGCATCATTTATAGCTTTACATGCACAAGCACCGCTTCCACCTGCACGAATCAAGCCCGCTTTCTCTTTTGCTCGTAAAAAGGAGACAAATGCCCCACTCTCTCTGACCAAATCGTCATCTTGCAATACACGAACAATCTCCCCAATATCATCGATAAGGCTTGTATTGATTTTCGTATAGAACATAACTGCCGTTTTTTTATCTACTGCTAATTTCTCTATACGTTCACGCATTCCCTCCAAAGAAGAAAGGATTTGCATGTCCTTTTTTATCTCTTCTAAGAAAGTAAGTGTATCATCCTCTGAAAACTCTACATTTTGCAAATAGGTTTGCAGCTTTTTCAAAGCTTCATTTGAGCTTCTTTTTTGCATTGCTAGTCTATTTTTGAACTTTTGCCCCATAGAGCTAAGATACCCGGCACTCATACCTCGCTCTTTTTGCAGCTCATGCACTAAAGCGGATACTCGAACAGCCACACCTATATATGTACGCTCTTTTTTAGCTTGCTTGAGTTCTGTGTACTCTTTGTAACTGTCCATCCCTACCTGATAGGAAAGTGCCAATGTCGCAATGATGACAAGAAGACTCAGCTTCAGTTTTATGCTCATGTCGGAAAGAAATTTCACGGTAACCCTTTTCTCTGATGATTTAAAGAGAAAATTATAGCAAAAATCATTGTTGTTTTATATTGAAACAATAATAATATTTTTCTTAAGAAAAATATTATTGATTTTTAAAGAGCTCAACAGGATTTAAATGATAGCTTTTTTGTGTCGCTTCAAATACGAGCTCTTTATCGACGCGACCTATCGTATAGCCTTTTTTAATGCGCTTGCCTTTTTTAATCGTCGGCGCGATTTTTGAGAGGTTTGCATATATCGTATGGATGCCGTTTTTATGCTCGACAATAACGACATTGTCAAGCATTGCCGTTTTGTCTGCATAAATGACTTTACCGTTTAATATATTTCTAACAATTGCATTGCGGCGTTTTGGTTTCATCGAAATGGACTCATTGAAGACTTTTATACCGTAAATAGGGTCTTTGTAAGTGCCATAACGTTTGGTTATGGTATATGCTTTAAGTGGTGCGATCGTTTTACGCCCTCTGTAGCGTTTTGTTTTTATACTTTGGTAACTCTGACCGTACTGTTTGACTTTAGGAAGATTCTTCGACGAGATGCTTGCAGTTGCATTGAAGGCCTTTTGGCGTGCTTGCTGTTCCTTTTTTCTTCGCGCTTCATCGATTTTTATAATATTGAGTTTCGAAAGCACTCGTTTAAGTTCGTCTTGTTTTTTCAAAAGACGCTTAAGAGCCTTTTTGTAAGAGGCTTTAGCTACTTTGAGCCTTTTTAGATCCTCTTTATTCTTTTTTTGCACGGTAAGCAGCCTCTTGCGCTTGGCATCTATGGAGCGGATCGATGCCTGCAAACGGCGTGACTGTGAAGAAAGCTCTGCAATCTCCTCTTTAGTGCGCAAAAACTTTTTGTTAAGTTCTTTGATACGCTCTTTATAGTTTTTGAGCTTGGCTTTTAAAATCTCCAGCTCTATGACCGAATCAGGTGTTTTGGCATAGGCATCGTCAAGTAAAATAGATAGTGAAACACTTTTTGCGATGGAAAACGCTAACTTTTGCTCAAGTTCATCCGATTGTTTACGAAGCTGATTCTCTTTTTCAAGCAGTTGACTCAACTGCTTTTTACCGACATCATAACTTTTAGATTTCTCCGCAAGCTCCTTTTCAAGCTGCTCTATGAGCTTTTGCTGCTTTTTGATCTCTCTTTTTTGTCGGATAATCTCTTCGGCGGTTTGTGCCATTTTTTTATTGAGACGTTTGTAGTTTTTTGAAAAAGTATGCAGTGTCTGAGAGGTCTTTTTTATTTTTCTCTCTACACTGCTGGCAGCATGAAGAGAAACAGTAAGCACAACTACAAAAAAGAGTGAAAAAAATCGCATCACACCTCTTCTTTATGGGTAAAAACTATCGTACTTGCAAGTATAAGCGACAAAAAGAGTGCCGCAAAGAAAAGCAGCGGAAAATCTTTGAAAACATCGAAAATAACAATCTTTATACCGATGGCATCCAGTTTTGAAAGCAGCCACCTGCTATTTGCAATGAAACCAAAAAGAATCATGACCAATATCGAAGAGATAACGGCATCGACGATGGCAAGTCGAAAAAGTACGGCAGAACTTAACCACTTCGGAGCACCGAAGAGTCCCATAATGTTCATTCGCTCTTTATGCTTGTATTGCCAGATACGTAGCTCTTTGCTTATAAGCAGGAGTGTAATGACAAAAACCACCAAGCTAAAGACAGTTACGACACTCTTAAACAGAAGTAGCAGTTTGTAGGTAAGATCATGGCTCTCTTTGAAATCCTCCACACTCTTTATCCCCTCTATTGCATGGAGACTCTTTTTAAGTTTTGTTATCTCCTTTGAAGTCGGATACTTTTTGAGTGTGATTTTATAAAAATGAGGCAGAGTCGTTAGCAGCAGACGCATATTTTTTTCACTGATATTTTTGTCTATTTTTCTAACGGCGCTCTCAAGCGCAATCTCCGTAATATTTTCTACATAAGGAAGCCGTTTTTTCAAAGCTGCCAAATCAAGCTTTTTATCGCTCACAACTACGAGCGAATAGTGGCTTTTAAGAGTCTCCTCATATGCCGCAAGCGCTCTGTCGGTTATGAAAAAAGTCTGAATGGCAAAAAGAATACTTACAAGTGCTACAATAAGGGAGAGATGGTTTTTAATTGACTTCATGCAAATTTCCGTACTCTATATGATAATGCTTATAATCCACATTCAGTGTCTGCGGTATACGGTGTGTAACGACGACAACCGTCGTTTTAAGCTGCTCATTCGCACCTGCAAGCAAATTCCAAATAAGCTGTGCCGAGTAGTCATCTAGGTTCCCTGTTGGTTCATCCGCCAAAATCATGATGGGATTGTGTGCCAAAGCCCGTGCCATCGCCACACGCTGCTGCTCTCCACCACTTAACTCCAGCGGATATTTCCCCGATTGATGTTTCAGGCGGACATGCTTCAAAAGCGTCTCTACCTGTGTCTCCGTTACGCTTTTTTCGTATCCGTTGATTATAAGCGGCAAAGAGATATTTTTATCTATAGTCCATTCATTGATGAGTTTGTAGTCTTGAAAGACGATGCCTAAGTGCCTGCGAAGCAGATTGAGCTTACTTCTACTCACACCGTTTAGCTCAACCCCTCCTACAATCAAACTCCCCTCAACCGGCGAAAGCGCTCCAAAAAGTGACTTCAAGAGTGTAGATTTACCGCTACCGCTTGCTCCGGTTATAAAAACGAAACTCCCGCTCTCTATAGAAAAGGAGGCACGCTTGATGATCATTTCATCTTTTTCATATGCCAAAGAGAGGTCACTTGCAACAATGACTTTATCCATTGAGAACCTCTTTGATTTTTGCATGTGCAGCAAGATTGGCTTTTGATTTCAAAGGCTGTCTTGGAAAGTAGGAGGCTTTAGCGCCATTTGGCAACAAAAGATAAAGATGCTCAGGACGATCGAAACTACCAAAAGAGAGCTTCAGTAAAAACTCATCTTCTGAAATTTTGTATACCCGCTCGAAATGAACGAAAAAATCCTCTTCTATAAACTTTTTTTTGTGAAGCTGCTTTACAAACGCTTCATCCACCTCAAACACTTCAAAATCGAAACTACCCTCTATGCTAAGAGGTGGGCTGAGAGTATCGTTGATCATCGTCACATCATAAATATTTTTCTGCATGCGCTTCCAACGATCTTCATACTTACTACTGATTGCTATCTCTTTATTTTTTTTGATCTCAAGATCGATTTTTGGAAAACTCATAAAAGTTTCATACGAGTAGGCATAATAGTTTTCACTGTCTGTTCTAAGCTCCAGTCTGCCCCCTTTTTTCAAAACACGCATTGACTCTTCGACAAACGTTTTGGATATAACGCGCCTGTGTGGCTTCTTATCCCAGGGAACTGGAAAATGGACATAGATTTTTCCTACGATGTTGGAGGGAACCTGCTCCAAAAACAGACGCGCATCATAGTCAATAACAAAGATGTTTTTCAAACCCTTGATATTGATCTGCTTGAGTACCTGCTCGATGGAAGGGCGGTGTATCTCCAAGCCTATAAATAAAATGTCAGGGTTGTGTTCCGCCTGATAAAGCAGATGCCGCCCTGAACCAAAGCCCACCTCTATGTGTACCTCTTTATCCATTGGGAAAGAGGAGGCAAAAAACTCTATCTCTTTGAGTGCCGGCGTCTTTTTAAGATGCGGATTATTCTTTTGTTCAGGAACATTGGAGTGTAGCACTTTCAAATTTGCCACTTTTGCATAGGCAGATAGCGCCCTGTGCAGTAAAAAAATGGATGCTGGACGTGTTGTTTTGTCACTTTTTAAGAGAACTTTGCCATGATCTTGCTTGAGAACCAAGAAAAATTCATGCCCCTCCTCATCTTTTACCGCTATTAACTTTTCTCCCTCTACATGCAGGTTTGATGCCAAAAAACGAAACTGCAATCCCTCACTCTCTCTTGGGAGTGCTATCTCTTTGAATTTTTCTATAACTAAATGAGGCATTATTCACTTTCCACGTTTAAATCATCCACCGGTGCTACCTCGGTTTTGGGTGTTTGAAGCGACTTTTTTGTCGTTTTTATCTCTTTAGCAGCGCTGTTGGTTTTTGGAAGCGCCATTCCACGTAACTCTTTGACTTCGATACTCACTTCCTTGGATGGCTCGGAGATTATACCGAATTTGTCCACTGCATAAACACGGTAACTATAGCGGGTGTTTGGAGTTATATTTGTGTCGGTAAACTCTCTTTTTTTTGTAGTGAACCTCTCTTTTTTTACATCGAACCACCCTGTTTTCGCATGACGTTCCACAATGTAACTGACACTTCTTGGATCTACTTTGAACCACTGTAAATGAATCGCTCTGCCGTCGAATTTTGTTTCAGAGAGTGTCGGTGCATCAGGCTTTGGCAGCGTCATGCCCATGGCAACATAACGATCCTTTTTCGACTCCAAACCATCTATGTCTTTTTGTGAAACTTTGTAGAAGTAGGTTGCTCCATCTTTCCCTATATTGTCAGTAAAACGGTTGTTGTATAACTTGGCGATAAGCTCATAATCTCCCTCTTTGCGTTTGGAGCGGTAAAGATAGTAACGCTCGAAATCTTTGTAGTTACTTTTATTCCATGTGATATAGATCTTTTTAGGAAGATTCGTCGTGGCATGCAGCCCCGTAATCTCCGGAGGAAGCGGCTTTGTCACGACGGTAACGATTTCACTTGGCGTAGAGAGTATTCCTTCAAATGTCTTAACGCGCACACGATATTTATAAGTGTGCTTGTCTTTGAGTCCTTCATCGATATACTCCGCCTGCAGGCGTCCTCGTCGTTTGCCTATCTCTTGCCACTCTTTCTCTTCTATACTTTTTCGCTCTATGATGTAGGATTTGACACTCTTATCACTATGTGGTCTCCACAAAAGTTTCGCCATACGTGGCAATCCGTTTCGTGCATATATCCATGAAACAGAAGGTAACGGTGGCTTGGAGTAAACGACAATCTTTTTACTTTTTGCCGAAACGACATCGTCGCGGTAGGTACGCAAAACATAAGTATACTTCGTGTCCGGCTGCACATCAAGGTCTACAAAATGTGTCGCGTATCTGTTTGAGAGGGTTGCAATGAGATAGGTCGCATTCGAATCTCCCTTGCTACGGTAGATTTTAATCCCCTCGACATTCAAGTCCGTTATAGGCTTCCACTCAAACGCTATTTCGGTCATATCGACAATTATACCGTTTTTCGTAAGTACAACAACCGGCAGCTTTTCATCTACCTTGTAATTTTGCCCTACCGGTGTGGGAATAGAGCCATTACAGCCGCTAAAGCTCAGCAGTATCGAACTTATGAGCAATATGCTCAGGTAAAATCGTTTCATTTACTCTCTCCATATCGAATTTCTTTTCCAGATAATTTTTAAACACGTCGTCATATTTTGCACTAAACTGCATGGCTTGACC
>JALWLR010000270.1 GCA_027084065.1 Helicobacteraceae bacterium
GTAACGATACAAAATCGCCTCTCGCTCCTGATCAATGGAGCGGATTTTCTCTTTTGTTTTGTGTATGGAATCCGGTACGACATAAAAGCCCCCGCTGCTACTTCGCCCTACAACCGAACCTTTGAGAACATGGTTAAAGCCACCGCGAACGAGCAGACACTCTTCATTGTTTATATAATGAACCTGTGTATCTATCAAATAAGGAGTGATTTTACTGGAGTGCATCAATCGCTTGAGCGAATCGGCAATGCTGTTTTTATGCTCCTTGATGATGGCACTGTAACGGTGCAGCTCTTCATCGAGCTCTTCATTGAAATTCCCCTTGGCATCGAAATATCTATCAATTTCGCCAAAGCGCTCATCGATTACAATCTTCTCCATCCACTCCAGCAATATGCCATCAAGCTTCAAATTTTTGAAGTATCTCATATAACGTACTATCTTGACAATTTCAAAAATCTGCTCAAAACTCAGTACACCCTGTTTTTTCAGATGTACAAAAATCGTCTCTAACGAAATACTTTTAGGCGGAGCATTAAACTCTAACTTCTCAAGCGCTTTTATATAACGAAAGTGTAATTCCTGATCGCCTTGGATATACAAAGAGTGATCACGGGAAAAGAAGTGTTTGAATTTTTCTATATGGTCATAAATATCAAGTTTTTGAACCAATTTCTCTATAGACATAGATCTCTTTTTTTGATGCAATTATACCAAACCTAAGTCAAAATTCAACTACTTATAGAAAAACACATCAACTCTACAAACTACATAGAGGATAAAAAGTTATGGTTGTTTTTAAGATTATTTTAAAATCTTATCACTTGAAAGTATATGTTTTAGAAGTCTCTTTGAAGAATGGCTCCGGATGCTGGATTCGAACCAGCGACCAAGTGATTAACAGTCACCTACTCTACCGCTGAGCTAATCCGGAATGTGGATTCTTAACGTCTTTGTTAAGATGGCGGAATTATAATAAAAAAATTTTAGTATGTCAAGAGTTTTTCACTCTTTTTCTAAAAAAATTTTCTGATGGCAGAAAAAACTCTAAATTTCCAACTTTTTTTGTTTTTATTTGTCCATTTGACACGAGTTCATGGAGTACCTTTTGACTCTCTTTGTCAAAAAGTATCTCTATGTCTTCAAGAGTGAGCGGACGTTTATCTAAGGTATTGAGAATTTCCTCTTTTGAGTAGTTACGAGGAGAATAATTATCACTTTTTATGCGCGATGCTATATGTATGGGTAAAGAGGAGTCAAACATATTTGCAATCTTGTGAAGTTCCTCATACGACAATGCCTCAACTGGATAAGCAGGTGGTCTGTCAATGGTTCCAATATCGACTCTGGTAATGTTGTGAAGCCCTAGAAGTACTTCATTTAATTTTAAGATTTCCGTATCGCTGTCGTTTATACCCTTGACAAAGAGTACCTCTATATAAAGTTCCCCTCTGTATTCTTTGCTAAAGCGCTGCATACTTCTAATAATATCTTCTACATGCAAATCTTTTTGAGGTCTGTCTATCTTTTTAAATGTTTGTGCAGAAGCGGCATCTAGTGAAAGCTTGACCTTGTCAAACAAAAGAAGTGTCTCAAATACATCCGGTTCACTCAATGTAGCAGCATTTGTCAGTATAAGCGTCTTTGTTTCGCCTTTTAAAGCATCAATCCGTCGAACAAGTTCATGAAGATGCGGATATAATGTCGGCTCTCCATTTGCGGTAACGGTTATGACATCGATTTCATCGTTAAGATGCTCGTAAAGAGCATTCACAATTTCATCGACAGGTATGACATAATTTTGCTTTGCAACCGGCTGTGCAGGAGCAAGCTCACAGTAGAGACAATCAAAATTACACTGTTTAGTTTGAGGAGAAAGGTCGATTCCCAACGAGGAACCGAATCTGCGAGAATTGACAGGTCCAAAAATAATCTGCATCTATTTTTTACTGACTCTGTGGCACTCATCTATGAAATGTTTTGCATTTTCCACCGGAACATCAGGCAAAATACCGTGCCCCAAGTTGAAGATATGTCGTCTTCCACCCATTATTTCCTGGAGTGCTTCAACACATTCCGTAGTTGCTTCTTTATTGTAAAGTCTGCATGGCTCCATATTTCCTTGTAGAACATACTTCTTACCAAGCTTCTCTTTTGCCAAAGCCATCGGTGTACTCCAGTCCACTCCAAAAACATCGAAATTTCCATACACCAAATCACGTTCAACAAATGAAGCTATACCTTTAGGAAAGAGAATTATCGGTATATGTGGATATTTATCTTTTAAAAACTCCGCTATTTCTACCATGTATTTCCAACTAAATTCATCATATTTGCTTGGCTCGATAGCACTTGCCCAGCTATCAAATATCTGCACGACATCAACACCTGCTTCTATTTGCTTTTGCATGTACAACTTCACTACATC
>JALWLR010000271.1 GCA_027084065.1 Helicobacteraceae bacterium
GCATCCGTAAAAAAACGATACAATCGTTACTATAAAAAGAGAAGCTGTTGTTTTTAACATATCAAAACCTTGTGTTGTACCCAAACGATACACTCATCTGCTCCATTTTCGTTTCATACTCATAACTCATGTCCAAAGCATCGAAACCTGTTTGCAACGGGCTGAGCGAACCTTTTCTTGAAACAGTGGATTCCGGAGAGTACACAAAAGCCATATCGAGCACCGAATCTTTACCGATGTCCCATCCAAGTCCAAAAGTAAAATGCGTTGTCGAAATAGCGGGAAAACCAACCATATTTAGCATAGAGAGTGCCTGATCGAAAACCAAATGCCCCTGCACATCCGTTAGCAGAGCACCATGCTCCCCGGCGACATTTTTAATGGGAGATTCGGCATAGTTATACCCCATACGAAATCGAAATGTTTCAAAATCGAACTCCATACCTACTGCAAGTACATTCTGATTTTGCCATCCAAAATCTTTATAACCTTTAGCAAGTCCCCATGCAATATAGCGATAATCAAGTGTTATCACACTCATATCGGTCAAATCATACGCAAATCCCATCGCAAATTCCCACGGCTGTTCCAGTGTCAAATCATCCAAATTTTTTGAATTCGCGGCTTCAAGTGCATCTTGAATCGTCGTTGTACCTGCAAGTGCTTCTATCGCATCAGCTGCAAGTGAATCCATTCCGGCAGCTTGAAGCTGCTGTGAAAGTCCCTGATCAGCTTGAAGTCCGGAGCCATAGTTATTGTACATCCACTCATCTGCCATATAGACCATGCCGTTTGGTCCAAACTGTTCAAAGTTCGCCACCTCTTTGTAGGTATAGGTCAAAGAGGATTGGTAACTCGCACCGAAACGAAATTTCGGTGTTACTTTGACATCGAATCCCGCTTGAAAGCCAAAAGCGGGTACCAAAGAGTCTCCTCCGACATTTGTACCAAAAAGCCCCTCTCTCCCCGATTGCGGTTTCGTTCCGTAAACATACGGGTTACCGTTTTTCTTCAAATAATCCTGATCATAATTCAAAGACATCGATCCAAGTCCGATAACGGGAGCAAAACCAAATGTCGTACATCCTTGTCTATAGGAAATCGCCGGATATATTTTCATAAGCATCATAGAGGATTTCAATTGTCTTTGCGAATACTCTCCCTCATAATTCGCTGCCATACCTGCTGCACCGATCATAGCTACACCAAAAACAGTCTCTTCGTCATGCCTCCACGCATAAGCAACCGATGGAATGAAGCTTGTATCGAGCATCGGCTGCGAATCGGCATAAGTCATGTTGTCATAACTCGGAAGATTTGGTAAGCCCGAACCCGGCAAGTTCGCATTCAGCGGCATTTTATCATAAACACCCGATGTAACATTTGCCGAAAAATAGGTCAAATCGAACTGAAAATCATTCTCACCACGTAAATCACCCATCAAAGCGACATTTTTATGCAAAGCATTCGCCGCACTCGTAAAATGAGCAACACCGGTGCCGCCTAGCGATCTTGAAACGGCCGAAGTACCGATGAGGTTCGTCCCGTTTGTAGCGTAAAGAGCACTCACCCCCATCAAACATATCAATAAATTTTTTTTCATACATAGTCCTGCTGTATATTTATATCGGAGTTTTATATCTAAAACGCTGATATAAAGATAAAGTGTACAAGATGCCGTAAAAGGCACCTTGTTATAATGAAATAAAGGAGAATATTTCTAAAATTGCCGTTTAGTTTGCAGCAGTTGTTGTGTTACTGTCATCTGCTATGACATCAGTTGCATGCGTCGTATCAAGACCTACTGCATTCAATGCATCGTCTCCGAGTGTAGCAAGATAATCAATAACGGCAGCTACATCTTCCGGTGTAACGAGTCTTAGTCTGTAAACATACAAACCATCGAGATTTCGTCCGTTTTCATCAACTGCAATAATAGAGTCATCACCCATGTCTACTTTGTTGAATTCTACATTCTCTTTCAATGCACCAAGAGCCGTCTGCAAATCGACATCGTCAGTCAAATTATCGTTTTTAGAGACAATGTAGAGATCTACATAACCAGACTGAAAGTCAAAGTTTGTCGACTCAAAATGAGTATTTTCAACATTGTTAGGTAGTTTTAACCAGTCAAATGCCAAAAGCCAATTTGGAATGTAGAGCTTATATGCATCGCTATAAAAATACTCTTTTACAAACTCTGTCTCACTCAAGTCTGCAAGCCACTGAGCATCCACTTCGTTATCCCAGTAATTTTTGATACCTTCACTTGCCGTATTATAGACGTAATCCCATGTAATATCTTCAAATGGAGGAAGAGTGAACATCTCTTTTGCTGCATCGAGGTCATCTGCAGCACCGCTGTTGACAAGATCTTCTTGAATGGCAAGTTCTATAAGACCGTGAAAACCA
>JALWLR010000272.1 GCA_027084065.1 Helicobacteraceae bacterium
ATGGTTATTCCCGTTACTGCCGCTTTACAGTTTCGACGCGGTTTTCTTGCTACGATGGTACTTTCACTTCTTTTCTCGGTCTTTAGTGTTATAGGAGGAATGAGTCTTTCTTACTTTTTCTCTCTTCCATCCGGTGCGACTATCGTATTGTTTGTAATTTTTATTTTTATAATCTCTTTGCTGATTGCCAAACGATGAGTATCGATCTCGAATTTAGTAAGTTTGCTTCCGAATATGAGCGCTACAATCTGATTCAAGAAAAGGTTGCAGATGAGCTTATAGGGCTGGTTAAAGGTAAACCAAAAAGAATTCTTGATTTAGGGTGCGGTCGAGGTGCACTCGCAAAGCGAATTGATTGGGAGGTGGACTCCTTTGTCGGTGTTGATTTTGCAAAAAGGATGCTGGAGTTACACCCAAAAGATTCGCATATAGAGTGCATTTATGGAGATTTCAATAACGATACCCTCTATGAACATCTTTATACGTATCAATTCGACTACATTCTTTCCGCTTCCGCATTACAATGGGCGCAAGATATAGAAAAAGTTTTCAAGCATATTCATCACTTTGAAACTCCTTATGCGTTGGCTATATTTACCTCAAATACGTTTCGGACTTTACATAAAACGGCGGGCATCTCTTCCCCGTTACATACAAAAGAGAGTCTGCTTTTACATGCAAAAAATATTTTACAATGCCGCCATCATCTGCGTCGCTACACTCTCTCTTTTGAAAATACGCATGAGATGTTAAGGTACATTAAGCGAAGTGGTGTCAGTGGACACCGTTCGTTACTTGGTTACAAGGAGACAAAGGCATTGATGAGAAACTATCCTCTTTCATATCTTGAATTTGAGGTTTTGTTTCTTTATACTTAAATATAGAACTTATAAAGCTTTATGCAGAAAATATACATTCAATAAATTACTGGGAGCGAATGAGCCGAAGCTATTCATAGTTTTGCATGTGCTTTTTAGTTTGGCGGGGTAATAAGCTATGCGTACTGTCCCAATATCTCTTTTTCAAGCGTATAAAGGCTATAGCGTATCTCTTTGAACTCTTCGCTTAATGATATATCCTGGAGTTTTAAAACCTCTTCTAAAACACGAGAAGATTCTTGGGCTCTTTTAAAATTGGAGAGGAGCAGATCTTGTATATTATTGCGTTTTTGTTCACTTTTTGTAGATTTTTTAAGAACGTCGTTTTTGGCATCCCGTGCGCGAAGCAGTTGTAAAGAGTCTGGAAGTTTACTGCGGTGTCGTAAAGTTTTAAGTTGAAGAGCTTGCTCTTTATTGTTATAAATGTAGCGTACAATATCTTCAACAACGCGAATCCCTTCTCGCAATCTATTTAGATTTGCATCGCAAATCCTGGAAAGTTCCAGGTTTTGCGGGTTTTTATTCTTCATTGCCAAAAATACCAAATAGTTGAAGCAATGAAATGAAAATATTTAAAAAGTCAAGATAGAGAGCTATTGCTCCATCTATCGGTGTAGCATAGTTACCGCGAATAATGTTTTGCGTATCATAAATGACAAGAATACTAAAAAGTATGACGGCTGCACCACTTATAAGCACCATAATGAGAGGATTTCCAAGGAACAAATTCAAAATGGAAAATCCGACGATGACAAGCAGGGCTATAAAAAGCGGTTTTGAGTAACTTGTGAAGTCTTTTGTCGTTTTTATGGCAATGAAACTCATTGCACCAAAGACTACCGCCGTCATTGCAAATGCATTACCGACTATTGTAGCTCCTCCAGCCATTCCAAGCGTATACGCAAGAAGTGGAGCAGTTGTAATACCGGTAACGAATGTAAAAGCAAACATTACGATTAAGTTGATACCGGGTTTGTTTTTGGCAAACTGAAGTCCAAACAAAAGAGCGAACTCTAAAATAATCAAAGGAATAAACATCCCCTGGATAGATGAAGCAAGAGGAACACCTACATAAGCTCCCACAGCTCCAGCAAGTAAAGAAGCTGCAAACAACTTATATGTTTCTTTTACAAAAGCAACAATCTGGCTTTCGCTTTTTGTTGAACTACCCTCATATGCGCCATAATTACCTCGCGCGTAGTCTCTATCATATAATCCCATATATTTCTCCTTTATAGTAGTGAGTATAGATTTTATTTATTATTCTATTGATTATAGGTTAATAGATGGTAACAGTAGATTTTTGTAAATGATTCATATTTAAAAGCAATGGTTACAGATTGGTTAATTTACATTGTTGTATCAGACTATACTATAGTTATAGTATCATTTAAAGAAAAAATGGGTAAATAAGTAATAACAAAGAAATAGTTTCACAAGTGGACCAAAAAATGCTTGGCACTGTATATGAAGATAACAGACGAAGAAATATTGAAAAAACTAGAGTACATAAGCCAAAA
>JALWLR010000273.1 GCA_027084065.1 Helicobacteraceae bacterium
CATCCGACATGGAAGTATACGACCTGTCCACAATGCGGGGGCGATGCTGTACGTGAGACCGATACGATGGATACTTTTGTCGAATCGAGTTGGTATTTTCTTCGTTACTGCGCCGATGAAAGCAACTGGGAAAGTGAGCCTTTTAGTAAAGAGCAGGTTGACTACTGGATGAGTGTGGATCACTATATCGGCGGTATCGAGCATGCCGTACTGCATCTGCTGTATGCACGTTTTTTTACCAAAGCGCTTCGTGATCTTGGCTATGTGGATGTCGATGAGCCTTTTAGCAGATTGCTTACGCAGGGAATGGTACTCAAAGACGGTGCAAAGATGAGTAAATCCAAAGGCAATACGGTCGATCCAGATGATTTGATTCAAAAGTATGGTGCCGATACGGCAAGACTTTTCATTCTCTTTGCCGCTCCTCCGACTCAAGAGCTAGAATGGAATGACAGTGCCGTAGAGGGAGCGTATCGTTTCATCAAACGTTTCTATGAGCGAAGTAGCAATGCTACTGCGTGTGAGCAAAAACCCTCAATTGAGCACTCAAAACTCTCCAAAGAGGAGAAGCTGGCTCGCAAAAAGGTTTATGAAGCACTCAAGCGCGCAACGGAAGTGTATGAAGAGCGCTATACGTTCAACACGATGATAGCAGGGGTAATGGAGGCAATGAATGCACTTGGTAATATTCAAAACGAAGCGATTTGGAGTGAAGCGTACTGGATATTTACCTCCATTATGGAGCCGGTCATTCCACATACCTGCTGGGAGATAAGCGAGCGTCTCTTTCAAAGAAAAAATCTTGGCAAGCAAGAGCTTTTAGAGGAGGTTTTTGTTGAAGATAGCGTTGCCTACGGTGTCGGTATAAACGGTAAAAACCGAGCTTCTATAGAGGTTCCTGCCGATGCTTCCAAAGAGGAGATAGTAGCTGCTGCAAAAGAGGCAGTAGCGAAGTGGCTTGAAGGAAAAACGATAGTCAAAGAGATTGTCGTTCCTAAAAAACTTGTCAATCTGGTCGTGAAAGGATAGTTGTGAACACTTCGATGCAAAAAGCACTGTTGTTAGCTTTGATTTTGTTTTTTGCATCGTGTGGTTACAGACCAAGTGCAAAGTATGCACGGAGTGTTTTGGGCGAAAAAGTAAGTACGAATGTCGTCATTTCCAAAGAGGATCCCGAAAACTCCGTTTTGACAAAAGATGCGATAGATGAAGCACTCATAGAGGTCTTTCATATGTCGCTTGTCGACAAAGCTCATAGTGATTCTCATCTACTTATTGAACTTTCACAGCCATCTTACACACCCATACAGTACGATGCTAACGGCTTTGTTATTGCATACCGCATGCGTGTGACACTTCATATTACCCGTTTTCACAACGGAGAAAAGAAAAAATATACCCAAAAGGGATATTATGACTTTGCTGTTGTTCCAAACGCTATTATAACGGATCAACAGCGATTCGAAGCGATTCGAAATGCCGCGAAAAAGGCGATCGTTTCATTTGTAGCGCACATATCATCTGAAGGAGCGAGGGAGTAGAGTATGCAGATCAATAAAATTATAAGACAAGCGATAAAACGTCTTGAGAGAGAAGGGAAAATCCTCACACCCGATTTCTACGCGGAGGCCTTTTGTAAAGAGGCAAAACTTGCAGGTGTTCAGGTAGATGACTGTTTGCATGTAGAAAAACTCTCAAAAACTCTCTCTCCTGAGCTTCAAAAAGAGCTAAAAAACTATAGAATTCAGACACTTGCGGAGTTTACAAGGTATCTCATAGCCAAGCTCAATCGTGCAAACAAATCAAAATGTACCGAATTTCTCGATTTGCAAATAGAGTTGAACAAATCGATTTTGCGGGCAATTTCGATTTTACATAACAGAGAAGCAAAAGAGCTTGCGAAAAAAAGTCTTGAACTGCTGAACAAAAACCCGACAAAGGCGGAGTTGGAGTATTTTCGACAACTATGGGAGAATTTTATTCAAACGTATGACGATACATTTTTAAACCGTCTAAAAGAGCTTGGGAGCGTCGATATACACGATTTGAAGAAAACTATAGAGTCGTTACGTGTCGTTCATAAGCAAACTCAGAAAAACTTCGATCTTGAAAAGATTGCCGATGCACTTATTGCTTCACTGATTCCATCGATTTCGAGTAAAATTACGCCGGGAATGGAAAAACTGACTCAAGCTCTTAAGCAAAATCCAAATATCCTTTTAGAAGAGTCCGTCATAGATGAGATCAAGCTTGCTATACAAGAGCGTATAGCGCTGGATAAAAAAAGCGTCAAAGAGATGGTGGAATCACTTGAGGGCATCTTGGACAAACTCTCTGCACGTCTTATAAAGATGATTGACAAGTCGGATGGTTCTACGATTGAGATTCAGCG
>JALWLR010000274.1 GCA_027084065.1 Helicobacteraceae bacterium
GTTTATACGAAAACCTCCGGTATGGGGTTTGAGGCGCTTTTGTGCGGGTGTGAATGTGTCTGTTTTGGGATGCCCTTTTATGCGGGCTGGGGCGTAACGAGCGATAAATCCAAATGCGATAGACGCACAGCAAAACGAAGCGTAGAGGAGATCTTCGCAGCAGCATACATCCTCTACACGCGCTACTACAACCCCTACACCAAAAAACAAAGCGACATCTTCGATACGATCGAGACGATAATGAAGATGCGTCAAAAGAGCAGTGTGGTATAATTTGATATGAGATTTTTTTCAATTAAAATTAAAAAAGATATGAAAAAATTTAAACACTCTTAAAAAAACAGTCAAGATATAGTATAATCCACGATATGAAAAGTAACGCAGGGAAAAAGACTCTTTACATTATTGCTGGTGCGAATGGAAGTGGAAAAACTACATTTGCTATGAACTTCGCAGCTTTGCATGATTTGACATTTATCAATGCCGATGAAATTGCAAAGGAATATGACCCTAAAGATATTCAAAAATATAAGGTTACAGCTGGAAAAGTTTTTTTCAAAAGAGTTAATGAAAAGTTATCAAGTAATGAATCTTTTATCATCGAGACGACACTATCGGGAAAATATCTTACCAAAGTTATACACAAAGCTAAGAAAAACGGTTTTTTCGTTTCATTGATTTATCTGTACCTCGATAACAACACGGAAAATATACTCAGGGTAAAAAACAGAGTATTAGCCGGCGGTCATAATGTACCGGAGATTGACATTATCCGCAGATACAAGCGAAGTAAAAAGCTTTTTTGTACCCTATACAAAGATCTTGTAGATGAATGGAGTTTGTTTTATAACGGTGATGATAAATTTGAACTTATTGCAAATAACCAAACTATCATAGATGAGATCGATTATAATGCTTTTTTAAAGGATGTTGAGAATGACTGAATTTGAATTGATGGTTTTAAAAATAGCTGCCAAAGCTACAAAAGAGGCTCAAGAGAAAAACCTGAAAAACGGTATCGCCAATGTTTACAGCAAAAATGGACAGATATTTTTTCAGCTTCCAGATGGAACGATTACACAAGAGATACCAAAACAATATAAAGATGTTATACTGAAGTGAAAATTAGTAGAGGTGTAAGAAAATTATTTCAGAAAATTTATCCTCTACACGCGCTACTACAACCCCTACACCAAAAAACAAAGCGACATCTTCGATACGATCGAGACGATAGTGAAGATGTGCTAAAAGAGTAGTGTGGTATAATTGCACTATGGCTAAGATAGATGAGATAAAAGAATACATAGGTGCCTTAAAAGTGTATCTAGCATTAGTAACAGCTTTGTTGATGGGAGATATTAGTGGAACTGTAAAGTTGTTTCAAAGCGGTAACACCGATTTTATTTTTTGGCTTGGCGTCATAACTATAGTAGTTCTATCTATAGTTTTTATATTTTTATCTAAACATATGCACAAAAAAATAAGTGAATTAAAGGATTTGAAATGAGCATAGAAGCTTTTGTTTTGGGGTTTGCATTGAGTGTAGCGCTTTTTGCAATAGTTTACAGTAGTTACGACTTGATAAAAGCTGACTAGTACTATCGGCAACTGATGGGTTGTGATGCAAATCTTGGAAGGGCTTATTGGTTAATTCAAAAAACAATCTCATAAAACATTTACTAAAAAAAGATAAAATCACACTACTTTGCAGCACACAAAAGGAGAAAAGCACATGAAACATTTTTATTTGCTTGGTTTGGTGGCTAGTCTTTGTTTTGCAAGTGTCGATGTCAACACGGCCGGTGTAAAGGAGCTAACGACACTTAAACCGTCATTCCGCACCCATTTTTTCAATTTATTCCCTCTTTGCAAATCCATCCTCAATTAGCCCATAAAGCCGCATATAGCTATCACCAAGCAACTCCAATATCAGTCTGTGTTTCTCGTTCAATCCGATGATCTGCTCATATTATTCAACACTGGAGAATTGAAACCTATCATTACCATCTCGATATGCTGTTTGAAGAGGATAATCATATAGCCCATAAAGAGCCTTTTTCCATAGCGATACTCAGAAGCTTCGCTGTCAATCTCTATCAACTCTTTTTAAATCGTTACAAAAATGAAAAGATCCTGCCAACTGGAAAAACTACTATGGTGGAAATCAAAATAAATTGTAAATACAGTAGTGAGTTCAGTGCTAATCTATTTGAATTGGAGGTGGCTTAAGGTGGGTTTTAAATTTCGTGGGATTGACCTATGAAAATGGGTATTTAAATTAATTTTTATAGACAAAACAGCATAATTTATGCGATAATACCGAGCAAATTTACGATTATCTGACAAAAGAGAGCTGACATGTGTGGAATAGTA
>JALWLR010000275.1 GCA_027084065.1 Helicobacteraceae bacterium
TGTTGAAGCTATCGTTGATGAAGATGATAACCCAACGGGAGAAGAGATTTACTACGTTTACCCAGACAAATGTGTAGAGTGCGTTGGTTACCATGACGAACCTGCATGTGCGACTGCATGTCCTACTGAGGGATGTATAGTTTGGGATGAGATTGGTGAATCTCCTGCTTACAGAGAAGACATCACTGAAGAGCAAAGAAAAAATCACGAACCTGTCGTAGAGTAGGTTTTAGATTCTCCAGCGCGCTTTGCGCGCTTTCTTTCACAACTTTCTACAAGATGAAGCTGAAACAATTCTCAAGAAAATCTATCTTTAAACTTAATTACATCATTGTTTTGGTATAATTTCACTCATTTTTTAATATAAACAGGAGAATTGATGGAAAGAACACTATCAATCATTAAGCCCGATGCTGTTGCAAAAGGTGTTATCGGTAAAATACTTGACCGCTTTGAAAGCAATGGTCTTAGAATAGCGGCTACAAAGAAACTGCAACTTACTAGAGAGGATGCGGAAGCATTTTATGCTGTACATAAAGAGAGACCTTTTTTCAATGATCTTGTAGACTTTATGATTAGCGGTCCTGTAGTAGTTTCTGTTTTAGAAGGCGAAAATGCTGTAGCAAAAAACAGAGAACTGATGGGAGCGACAAATCCAAAAGAAGCGGAGCCGGGAACTATTCGTGCTGATTTTGCCGAAAATATCGATGCAAATGCAGTACACGGAAGTGACAGCCTTGAAAATGCAAAAATCGAAATAGCGTTTTTCTTCGCTGAGAGAGAAATCGTTTAAGTACAATGAAAATCACTTTAAGAAAAATCGGCAAGTCACCGCAGAATTTTGAAAGCGCGCAAGAAGGTGTCACATTAAAAGGCACCTTAGCTTTTGATCCCACTATAAAACTTGTTGCTATGCATGCAAAACTAAGTGGTGTCGTAGAAACGGAGTGTGCTGTTTGTGGTGAAGAGTTCGATCTTGAAGTGGATGAAGATCTTGATTTGTATATTAGTGATGGTGTTTTCATTGATGAAAACAACAGTATGATTGACGTCATAGAAGCGCAAAACGGCGAACTTGATGTTGATGAACTCATAGCATCGGAAGTTGAATTGATAAAAAGTGACTACCACTGTTGCGAGTTTTGTGAAATGGGCGAAGATTGACCCTAAAAAATTGAAAGGATAGACAATGGCAGTACCAAAGAGAAGAGTATCACACTCAAGAGCGGCAAAAAGAAGAACACACTACAAAATTAAATTGGCTCGTCCAGTAAAGACGGAGGATGGCACATACAAAATGCCTCACCGAATTAACCCTACAACTGGTGAGTACAAGTAAACTATGGTTACAATTGCCATAGATGCAATGGGCGGGGACTTCGGTCCCGAACCGATTGTCAAAGGAACACTTCACGCTTTAAAAAAGCAAAAATTCAAACCGATTCTCGTAGGTAAAAAAGATGAAATTTTACCTCTGTTACCAAAAAGTTATAGAGATAAGATTTCTATTGTCGAAGCTGATGATGTTATATCGATGGAAGATGCTGCGACCGATGCAATAAAACGAAAAGAATCAAGCATCTACAAAGCGATGGATCTGGTTAAAAACGGCGAGGCAGACGGTGTCGTTTCCGCTGGTCATAGTGGTGCAACAATGACACTGGCGACACTTCGCCTAGGGCGTCTTAAAGGTGTGCAACGACCGGCACTGGTTACTCTTATGCCGACAAAAGCAGGTAGACGCTCTGTTTTGCTTGATGTCGGAGCGAATGTGGACTCCAAGCCGGAGCACCTTGCCCAATTTGCCGTAATGGGCGGATGCTATGCGGAAGATATGCTGAAAATAGAAAATCCCTCTATAGGCTTGCTTGCAAACGGCGAAGAGGACACAAAAGGAAATGAAGTAACCAAAACGGCTTTTTCTTTGCTGAAAGGGTATAAGGGATTTGTCGGGAATGTGGAAGGCAGCGACATCTTCAATGGAAGTTGCGATGTCATAACCTGTGACGGTTTTGTCGGAAATCTCGTGCTCAAAGCGAGTGAGGGGGTTGCTTCGACTATCAGTCAGTTGATAAAAGATTATATTCGCAAATCTCCTGTTGCCATTACCGGAGCACTTTTGATGCGAAAAGTTTTCAAATTGCTCAAAAAAGAGATAGATTATGCAGAGATTGGCGGTGCACCGCTTATTGGCATAAAGGGATGTGCAATTGTTAGTCACGGAAAAAGTAACTCTAAAGCTATTGAGAATGCCATCTATCAGGCAATCCGCTATGTGGATACAGGCGTGAATGCACACATTGTAGAACGCCTAGAGATGCTTAAACAAAAGGAAAACTGATGCAATACGCTGCTTTTAGGT
>JALWLR010000276.1 GCA_027084065.1 Helicobacteraceae bacterium
ACACTTGTTCCGGAAAATCGCGAAGAGGTTACGACCGAAGGTGGTTTGGATGTAGAAAAGTTTTATGAAACCATTACGCGAAACATCGAAAAACTTAAAAACAATGAGATAGCCGTCTCACTCTTTATAGATCCCTCTTTAAAAATAGTAGAGCTTTCCAAGAAATGTAAAGCAGATATGGTCGAACTCCACACAGGAACATTTGCCAACCTCTATGCGATGCTCTACTCCAACCTTGCCTCTTCGCACCATGCCATCGAGCGGCTAAAACATCCAAGAAAGGAGCTGAAGGCTCAACTCAAAAATGCCATAGACGAGCTGCAAAGTGCCGCAGAATATGCAAAATCTTTGGGACTAGAAGTCGCGGCAGGACATGGTCTAAACTACCAAAACGTTCAGCATATATCCGCTCTTGATGCCGTTGACGAGCTCAATATCGGTCAAAGCATCATAGCCAGAAGCGTTTTTACCGGTTTGAGCGAAGCCGTAAAAGAGATGAAAGAGCTGCTTCGTGACTAAACCGCACATAGCAATCAGCATCGGTGATCTCAACGGTGTCGGTATAGAGATAGCACTCAAAGCACATAATCAGATCAACAAAATCTGCACACCACACTACTGCATTAGCAACACTATGCTCCAACAAGCAGCCAAAAAACTTGCATCGTCAATTCCAGATGATTTCATTACTCATGAAATCAAAGGCAACTTTGCAATTGAGCCGGGAAAGGTTTCTGCACAAAGCGGACGCTACTCCTATGACTCTTTTTTGCATGCAGTCGATCTTGTTCGCTCCAATCAATGCAATGCCCTCGTTACCCTGCCCATTCACAAAGAGGCGTGGGAAAAAGCGGGTATAGCTTACAAAGGACACACCGACATGTTACGAGACCTCTTTAAAGAAGAGGCGATTATGATGCTTGGATGTGAAGCAATGTATGTTGCACTCTATACGGAGCATCTTCCCTACAAAGAGGTTGCCTCCAAGATAGAAAAAGAGAAGCTTTGCCGATTTTTACTCAACCTTGCAAAACATCTACCACAAAATGAACCTATTGGCGTTTTGGGACTCAACCCACATGCAGGAGACAACGGTGTTTTAGGAGATGAAGAGCGTATTATCGAAGAGGCTATCACACTTGCAAATAGTAAAATCGGTAAAAAAATCTTTTGTGGGGCTCTCGTTCCCGATACCGCATTTACCCCAGCTAACAGAAAAAGGTTTCGTTACTTTGTCGCCATGTACCATGATCAAGGACTCATTCCTCTTAAAGCGCTCTATTTCGATGAAAGTATCAATATCTCTCTCAATCTCCCAATTATTAGAACCTCCGTCGATCATGGCACCGCATTTGACATCGCTTACAAGAATAAAGCCTCTTTAAAAAGCTACATAAATGCCGTAAATGCCGCCATAGAATACTCACAAACAAGTTAAAGGAAAAAATTTTTCCTTTGCTAAACTCCTTTTAAGTTTTTTTACGTTATAATTTTAAAAGAAAAAATTTTTCCATTAAAGGATTTAGTATGAAAAAAATCATTCTTTCGATGATTACGGCTTCAAGCGTCATGTTCGCTTCTAACCTTGCCACAGAGGCAAAAAATGCAGGACTTACCCCAATCCCTGAATCAAAAACAGAGCTTTACAAACTGATTGACAACCCGAACAATCCAATTACGGATGTTAAAGTCAAACTTGGTAAAATGCTCTACTTTGATCCACGCCTTTCAAAAAGCGGTCTAATCAGCTGCAATACATGTCACAATGTGATGGAGGGCGGTGATGACGGCGTGAGTGCAGCTATTGGGCACAAATGGACAAAGAATCCTCATCATCTCAACTCGCCGACTGTTTATAACGCTGTCTTTTTTGACAAACAGTTCTGGGATGGAAGAGCTAAAGATTTAGAAGAGCAGGCACAAGGACCGATTCAAGCAGCTCCGGAAATGGCAGCAACCCCGGAACATGTTGTTCAAACAGTTACATCCATTCCACAATATGTCAAATGTTTTCAACGAGCCTATGGAGATGATGTAAAAATCACATTCAAACTTGTTGCCGATACAATCGCTAGTTTCGAACGAACACTTGTTACACCTTCTCGCTACGATGCCTTTTTAAACGGTCATAAAGATGCACTGACAAAAGAGGAGAAAGAGGGACTTAAAACATTTATTCAGGTAGGATGCGCAAGCTGTCACAATGGTGTCGCGCTTGGTGGAAGCATGAACGCCTTTAATATCTACGCTACTTACAAATACAATAATGTAGGTGACTTCAAAGGCGATAAAAACGGTATGGTTAAAGTACCAACTCTTAGAAATATCTCACAAACTGCACCATACTTTCATAATGGT
>JALWLR010000277.1 GCA_027084065.1 Helicobacteraceae bacterium
CCGGCGCATGTTGTGTTGAGACAACAACCGTCTCCACACTCACAGGTTTGTTCCCAACATATTTGACCGAGATTTGCGCTTTTCCATCTGGACGTAAGTAAGGAAGAATCCCCTCTTTTCTTACTTCAGCCAATTTTTGCGTCAATCTGTGTGCATAATAGATAGGAAACGGCATAAGCGTTTTTGTCTCCTTACATGCATAACCAAACATCAGCCCCTGATCTCCGGCACCGATTTCACCTCCGGCTTGATCCACACCCTGGTTGATGTCTGGGGACTGTTCGCCTATACCGTTTAAAACGGCTGCCGAACGATAATCAAAACCATATGTCGCATCGGTATAACCGATAGACTGTACAACCTCTCTTGCAATCTCCTGCATAGGTGCATACGCATGTGTTTTTAGCTCTCCGGCAATGACGCAAAAACCATTTGAAACCAATGTTTCGCAAGCAACTCGTGCACTTGTATCGTGCTCAATTATATAGTCCAGAATAGCATCACTGATTTGATCTGCCATCTTGTCGGGATGCCCTTCTGTTACAGACTCCGAAGTAAAGATATACTCTTTTTGAGTATTACAACCTTCTGTCATCGACTTTCCTTATTTTTAGAATAGTGAAAGTATATCCAAGGAAGATTAATTAACTTTTTCTTAACTTATATAGTGGTAAATCTTTATCAAAAGGATGTTAATCTAATTTCGTTACAATTCCTTTCAATAAAATTTAACACCAAAAGGAATACAGCATGCTAGTAACAAAAAAAGCACCTGATTTTACAGCCGCAGCGGTTCTTGCCGACGGTACTATCGTTGAAGACTTCAACCTTTATCAAAATTTTGGAGAAAAAGGGACTGTGCTCTTTTTCTATCCATTGGACTTTACATTTGTTTGTCCATCGGAAATCATCGCATTTTCACACCGTATCGAAGAGTTCAAATCACGTGGCGTCAACGTCATCGGATGCTCTGTAGACAGCCAGTTCTCTCACTGGGCATGGAGAGAAACACCGGTAGAAAAAGGTGGTATTGGCAGAATTTCCTATCCACTCGTTGCAGACCTTACAAAGCAGATCTCTAAAGACTATGACGTTCTTTTGGATGCCGGTGTAGCACTTCGTGGCTCTTTCCTTATCGATACGGACGGAACAATCAGACATGCAGTTATCAACGACCTTCCACTTGGAAGAAACATCGATGAGATGCTTCGTATGGTAGATGCTATGCAGTTTACGAACGAGCATGGAGAAGTTTGCCCAGCAAACTGGGAAAAAGGTCAAGAGGCTATGAAACCGGATGCTCAAGGTGTTGCGGAGTATCTTGCAAAACATGAATCAGAACTCTAATATCTCTTCAGACACTGCCGGCTCCTCTGCCGGCTTTCTTTGTAATCTTTCATAAAAATCTATTGCTTTTGGATGCGCATAAACAAATGCACTCCATGCTCTATGTGGAGCAATGAGTGTCAATCGTTTCGGATCTTTCGCCCTACTGAGTGCGACATAAAACTGTGAAGGTGCAAAAACTTCATTTGGCTCAATGATGACATCTTCAATGCTCATCCCCTGAGACTTGTGAATCGTAATGGCGAAAGCGAGCCGAACCGGATACTGATACACGCTAAAAAGCTCCTCTTCCACGATTTCGTTCTCTTTTTCAATCCAGCGTGTTTTACTCTGTTTAAGCTTTTCAAGTTTGACTATGGAGGCATCACTCTTTTTGACATAGAGACAATCCTCATCTATTTTAACGATTTCGCCCCGCTCTCCATTGAAAAAGTTCCATGAATTTCTTGTAAACAACACAGGCGCACCTACTTTAAGTTGCAAAAATTTTTCAATTCTGGCATCTTCAAAAAAACGATCAATCTCTCTTTGGGTCGTTTTTTCATTGTGTACAACAATGTCTGCCTCTTTTACATGCAAATCGCCTTCTAAAAAATCAAGTTGGACAGCATTATGTCGCAACACGGAATCATTCCGTCCAAACAAAAATGTAAATGCTCGCAAATCTTCTCCTATAGGTTTGACAAACTCATTGAGAGCATTATGTATCGCTTCGTTCATCATGCCGTAACGAACTGCATGTAAAAGCTCTATAAATTGTAAATCATTCGTTCTGTAAACTTTTTCAAGAAGAATCGTCTCAAAAGAAAACCGTTCCCACGACTCCGACTCAAAAGCGAAACGAATCTCTCTTTTTGCTATGGGCGGTAACTGCAAAAAATCCCCAACAGCCAACAGTCGCCCGCCAAAATCCGCTTGCAAAAGACGAAATCGAATCATCTCCAAAAGTTCCGCACCTACCATCGATATTTCATCAATAACAATCAAATCCATAGCATTAATG
>JALWLR010000278.1 GCA_027084065.1 Helicobacteraceae bacterium
GATGAATGAACGTTTCGTTTTTCATAGCGCCCTTGAGTGTATAGTAGATGCTCTCTTGGGGAGCTATAAGCAGTCCGCGACCGTATGCGTATGCCAACACCGCCGTATCTCCCTTTTGTGCGGTAAGCTTGAGCGTGGGGAGATTGTTGTTGGTAAAAAGGGTATACTTGGAAAGTTTGAGTGTCGCTTCCTTTTTCTTCGGATCAAAAGCACTCACGACGGCACTGTTTACAATGAAATGGCGGTCATCGGCAAGCTTATGCACGATAAAACCGCTTACACCGACATCGATCTGGTCGATGCTAACTTTCGCCTCTGTGCCGTTGACATCCAAAACTTCCACTTCCAACGCCAAAGCATGCGTCAGCACCAGCGTCAGCAGAAAAAAAACATATCTCATTTACTCATATCCATCTTTTTTTGCCGCTATTATAACAAATAAGTTCCATACTAAGCCATTTTTCGCTAATCTAACGAATATTTTTTAGATTTGGATAAAACACACGATGAAACCGCTTTTACTTTTTTTTCTGCTTGTCTCTTTTTTGAACGCTTCACATGTGGAAGATTTTCGCTGGAAAAGCAACGAAACCTATTTGATGTTTTTACAGCGTCTTGGATTGCCCCAAAAAGATCTCTACTACAACCTCGACAAAGAGGATCAAAAAATGACTGAAGAGATTCGAAGCGGTGTGAACTACCAAATAGTTCTTGACGACAAAAACCCAAAACAGATAGAGCAGATTCTCATCCCTATGAGCGACGAGCTGCAAATCCACATCTACAAAGACAAAAACGGTAAATACCGCTTTGAGACGATTCCAATCATCCAGTCCAAAGAAACAAAAGCTTTTACGTTACGCATAGACCACTCCCCCTACTACGACATTGTAAAAAAAACAGGCTCAAAAAAGCTTGCGACCATCTTCATGCAGGCATACAAACACTCACTCGATTTTAAAAAAGGGGTTCGCAAGGGTGATCGTCTTGCAATGCTCTATGAACAAAAATACAGACTCTCCCATCCCTTTTCCATGCCGATTTTAAAAGCTTCAGTCATAGAGCTTGGAAAGAAAAAGCACTTTTTGTATCTTGGCGATGATGAACGCTACTACGATGAGCGCGGAAAGCAGGTAGAGGGATTTTTACTGCGCCGTCCCATCCGTGGAGCGCGCATTACCTCACGCTTTACCAGAAAACGGTGGCATCCCGTTTTGCATAAGTACCGCGCACATCTGGGTGTGGATTTTGGAGCGCGAAGCGGTACGCCCATTCATGCCGCAGGCAGTGGACGCATCGTCTTTGCGGGCTATACAAGAGGGTACGGCAACCTGATTAAAATCCGTCATCAAGACGGCTATCTTACACTCTATGCACACCAAAAAAAGTTTCGTCGCGGTATTCGTCGCGGCAAATACGTCAAAAAAGGACAAGTCATCGGCTATGTCGGCTCGACGGGGCTCTCAACAGGTCCGCACCTTCATTTCGGTCTGTATAAAAACGGACGTGCCATCAACCCGCTACGTGTCGTGCAGGTCACGGTCAAACAGCTTCGCGGCAAAAAGCTCAAAGCCTTCAAACGTCTGAAAAAAAACTACGACGAAAGCCTGCTTTTACATCTGCAAAACAACACCCCTTATATCAAAGAGCCGAAGTTTCAACGTCTATGCTACTGTAACAATCCAACAGCCAAGGAGAGTGAGGATGAATCACGTAACGATTGAGCGCATCATCCCCTTAGAAAATCCAAAGTTCATAACCCCGGTTCGCATAGAGTACATGCAAAACGGCAAAAAAAAGAGCTGGGAGGCCGTACGCAGCCACGACAGTGTCGCCGTGCTGTTGTATCACAAAGAAAAAGAGTCCTTCTTGCTTGTCAAACAGCTTCGCGTCACAACACTGCTAAACGGCGAAAAAGAGGGCTATACTTATGAACTGTGCGCAGGGATCGTAGACAAAGATCTGCCGCTTGTCCAAATAGCTGCAGAGGAGATTTTCGAAGAGTGCGGCTATAGTGTACCCCTAGAGCAGATAAAACGTGTAACATCCTACTTTACAAGTGTCGGTTTTAGCGGAGCGAAGCAGACGATGTTCTATGCCGAAATAGATGAGAGCATGAAACAAGGAGCAGGGGGCGGCATAGAGGATGAGGAGATAGAGCTCTTTTTTCTGCCTCTAAAGAAGGCAAAAGCCTTCATGTTCGATGAAAGCCGTAAAAAAACACCGGGACTTATGATGGCGTTTTACTGGTTTTTCGACACATTCGGCAAGTGTGAGCTATGAGGCTCATCGGCGCACTTTTTGTAACACTTTTTCTTCTCTCCAGCGAGGCTGTATGCC
>JALWLR010000279.1 GCA_027084065.1 Helicobacteraceae bacterium
TATTATGTCCAGTGACAGTGATGTCAAGTTGGACTATGGATGGGATGGAGCGATTACCGACCAGACGCATGCTTTGCATCCCATAAAAAAAGACGATGCAAATATTTCGAAATTCGTATCGATATGGGATGATAAAGATTTCACTCTTCTTAATTCCGAACTCAAAGATGCTCGTTATAAACTGTGCCAAACAGCTTATGCCATAGAGTATGACACATCCGATTCTGATAATAAAAAGTTGATTTTACATTATGACTATCGTCCCTGGATGGGGGAAAAATACAATGACGAAGAGACGAAAAAAGCAGTGATCATGGAGCATGTCTCAACATTTCGTAAGCGTCAGAGCTTTGGTGTTATTAAAATTCAGGTCTGTACTAAAAGCAGTTTTGTAAAACGGGCAGATACCGATGAGGAGCAATACAGCGTATGCAAAGAAAAAACAATCTACTAACGAAAAGCTCTCGTAATGCATTTGCAATGATGGCAGCAGTCGGTGTGTTGGTCATACTTGCAGTCATTATGGCTTTTTCGATTCAAATGAATACAAAAAGCACAAAAGAGGTTGTCGATACCTATGTGAAAAATCAAGCAGAGCTCTATGCAAAAAATGCTGCCGAATATGCTTTGTTTCAAATAGCCAAAGCTCATACACGCTGTGTTCCAAACAAGATAGACCCTTTTACGATAGATGATATTTATGATGTAAATATCGATATTGCTTACGCTTATGCCGTAGAAGGTACAGATAATTTTACATGTCCCGACCCTGCAAAAACATATGTGAAACTTTTGGGTGCATCTTCTGCGGATAGAGAGTATGGTTATGTCAAAATAGATGTAACGGTCGAGGTCAAAGAGGACAAACAAGTCACAAGCGAGCCGATTCGCATTTTCCGCAGATATTTAGAAGATATTACGCCTTATATAAAATAGCCTCAAGTCATTTAACGCAGGTTTAACCCTCTAATGTTATAATCCGATAAATATTTACATAAAGGGTTATAAGATGAATGTATCGATTACCGGAAGACATTTGGAACTTACCGATGCAATAAAAGCGCATCTCAATGCAGCGGTTGAGTCGTTGAGCAAATTCAATATGGACATCATTTCCATTAACATTGTCATCGATCAGATGCAAAGAAGAAACAAAGAGCATTTTACCGTAGAGTTTACGATAAATTTAGCCGGCAAAGGTACGGTTGTAATAAAACAAAAAGATGAAGATCTCTATGCGGCTATCGATATGGCTACGGAAAGAGCGCAAAAAGCGTTGCGACGCATTCACGATAAAGAGACAGATCATCAAAACATAGGTTTGAATGCTGCCAAAGCTGAGGCGAATGAAGGGATCAATCTTCAAGAAATCAAAATGGCTGAAGAGGATGAAATCATTCCAGTAGAGCTCGATCTTTACAAACCAAGAGAGGTTGAAGATGTTTTGGAAGAGTTGAAAAACTCCGATAAAATGTTTGAAATCTTCATCGACAATGCCGGAAAGACGCGTGTTCTTTACAAAAGAAACGACGGAAAATTCGGATTGTATTAAAATTTATGAGGCGATTGCCTCATACTCCAAACTTTATCTCCTGCTTCTTTTTAACTTTTTCACTACTATTTTAAGGTATAATCGCAACAATTTTTTAAAAGAGTAATATTATGGATGTGAGAAAAGAGTTTTTAAAATATTTTGAGTCCAAAGGACATACGATAGTTCCTTCGGCTCCTTTAGTCCCCGATGATGCTTCTTTGCTGTTTAACAATGCCGGAATGGTTCCCTTCAAGTCCATTTTTACAGGTGAGGTGCCGGCTCCGGAAAATCCTAGAGCGGCTTCGTGTCAGGTGTGTGTACGTGCCGGCGGTAAGCATAACGACTTGGAAAACGTAGGGCATACGGCTAGACACCATACATTTTTTGAAATGCTTGGGAACTTTTCGTTTGGAGATTATTTCAAAGAGGATGCCATAGCTTTTGCATGGGAATTCATCACTGATGTTTTACGTCTGCCTGTCGATAAACTGTGGGTAACGGTTCATGAAAACGATGACGAAGCGGAAAAGATTTGGCAGAAGTATATAGCGGCAGATCGTATCAAGCGTCTGGGAGACAAAGATAACTTCTGGCAAATGGGAGATACAGGTCCGTGCGGTCCGTGTAGTGAGATCTTTTATGATCAAGGAGCGGAGCACTTTAACGGTCCAGAGGATTATCTCGGAGGCGATGGAGACCGCTTTTTGGAAATTTGGAATCTTGTCTTTATGCAGTATGAGCGTAGCAGTGACGGTACACTCTCGCCGCTGCCAAAACCCTCTATAGATACGGGCATGG
>JALWLR010000280.1 GCA_027084065.1 Helicobacteraceae bacterium
GTGTAGGAGATACTTATGTACCTGTACTGGAAGAAAAACCGAAAAAGGAGCAAAAAAGCATTTATGCTCTTATTGTCGAAGATAATCTTATAAACCAAAAACTTCTTGATCGTGTTTTACGTGACAGGGGTATAAAAACCGCTATAGCATCGGATGGAGAAGAGGCAGTTGCAAAGTGCAATCAAGAGAAATACGACATCATCTTTATGGACATCGATATGCCGCGTATGGATGGGATCAGTGCTACAAGAGAGATCAAAGCTCATTCGGAGTACAACAAAAGTACACCTATTGTAGCGCTTACGGCAAAAGCGCTCTCTGGAGACAAAGAGACACTGCTTCTAAGCGGGTTGGATGATTATATGTCAAAACCTTTGCGTCAGGAAAAACTGCAACGTGTACTCGATCAGTATTTTTCATAAGAGAAATCTATTTAATAACTGTTATCTTAAACAAAATAGAATTTTCGCAACAAAACACAAAAGGAAACTCTTATGAAAGCGATCATAAAGATAACGGCTTCAATCATTGCGGCGTCGTCTCTTTCTCTTGCGGCAACGCTTGCTACGGTTGACGGAACGAAAATAACGGATGAAGATGTCACAAATGCTTTGATGCAGGCGACTCAGGGGCGTTTGGCACAGTTACCGGCACAAAAACAGGAGCAGCTTAAAAAGCAGTTTCTTGATGAACTTGTTATGAAACAACTCATCTACAAAGATGCTAAAAAAGAGGGCATAACAAACTCCAAAGAGTATAAAGAGCAGTTGCAAAAGATTATTGAAAGCATTAAAAAAGATCTTGCTATCAAGTTGTGGCAGAAAAAGCTCTTTGAAGGTATAAAAATCTCCGATAAAGAGCTGAAAGAGTACTACAACAAAAACAAGCAGGAGTTTATGCAAAAAGAGGCTGTTCATGCACGCCATATTCTTGTAAAAAGTGAAGAAGAAGCCAAAAAAATCATTCAGCAGCTCAAAGGTCTCAAAGGAGAGGCGCTCAAACAAAAATTTATAGAGCTTGCCAAAGAGAAATCAACAGGACCAAGTGGACCAAAAGGCGGCGACTTGGGTTATTTTTCTAAAGGACAGATGGTCCCTGCATTTGAAAAAGCGGCATTTGAAACGCCGGTAGGGCACATAACGACTGAACCGATTAAAACGCAGTTTGGGTATCATATCATCTATGTTGAAGATAAAAAGCAAGCAGTTACAAAGCCGTTTGATGAAGTAAAACCTTACATTGAACAGCGACTCAAAATGGAGAAATTCCGTGAAGTGATGCAAAAAAGACTTCAGGAGTTAAAAAGCAAAGCGAAAGTTCAGTACAAATAGGACCCTTCATGACTCCTACTCCTCTTTCTGCCCATGAGTTTAAGGGCAGAAAGTTTTTTTTAAAACGAGACGACCTCTACAACCCTTTTTTAAGCGGAAACAAATTCAGAAAACTTCATACATTGATACAAACGCCTAAAAGCAGTTTAAAGCGCATACTCTCCTATGGTGGAACCCAATCAAATGCAATGGTTGCCTTAGCAAAACTGTGCCATGACAAAGAGTGGGAGTTTGTTTATTATACAAAAAAGCTTTCCAAAACACAAAAAGAGAATCCGCAAGGAAACTACTTTCACGCGCTTGGGCTTGGTATGAAGTGTGTCGAAGTAGAACATGCTTTGTATAAGGAGTGCATTGCATCTTTGCCTATCGGTTTGGATAACGCAACACAATTGGTGCATCAAGGAGGGGCCGGTTTAGAGGCACAAGCGGGTATGGAAGCACTTGCTATGGAGATTCGCACGCAGCTTTTGGAGATTCCGCCTATAGTCCTACCAAGCGGGACGGGAACGAGTGCATTTTTTCTTGCACATGCTTTAAAAGAGTGCAAGGTCTACACGGTGCCGGCTGTTGGAGACGTCGCTTATTTGCGCCTGCAAATGGAAGCACTCGGAGATATACCAAAAAATCTTTACATCTTAGAACCGAAAAAAAAGTACCCCTTTGCCAAGCCGCAAAAAGAGTTCTTTACTCTTTGGCAGGAGCTCAAAACGCAAACAGGCGTAGAGTTTGATTTGTTGTATGCCCCACTTATGTGGCAGACTCTTTTAGAGCAGACAAAAGAGGAGTTTCTTTACGTGCACAGTGGCGGTGTTTTAGGCAATGATAGTATGCTTACACGCTACAGAGCAAAAAAATTCTGCTAAATTTTTCTTTTGCTACCTAGGTGGCAAACCTTTTTCTACAAATTTACTATAATTTCGTCAAATAAATTTAAACTTATTGACATCGAAGTACTCAAGATGTATAATAGTTTGTACGAAAAACCACTATAAAGGAT
>JALWLR010000281.1 GCA_027084065.1 Helicobacteraceae bacterium
CATCTACTTCAAATTCACTAAAGGGCGTTTTTTGGATTTTATGCTTTTTAACATAGGACATAATCTCTTTTAAAGCCAGCAATGAATCATATATATGGTTCATTTCAAACGGATGCAATCTTGCAACCTCCATCCGACGCCCAAGTCGCTCCAAATCATAAATACCCCGAAGCTGCTCATCAAGGTAGCGTGCATGATTCTGCACACGTTCTATAAGATTATAGCGTCGCTCAAGCTCCTCTTTTTTCATGATTGGGTTGAGCAGACGCTCTTTTAAAAGACGCTTACCTATGGCAGTCGAACTTTTATCAAGCAGCTTTAAAACCGTCAGCTCTTTTTTATCGCGGGAGATGACACCTAGCTGCTCAAGGGCATTGTTACCAAGATACATAAACTTGGAGTTTTCTATAATCTGCGGCAAAGCGAGTTTTTGGACGATATGATAATCATGCTCGATTATAAAACGAATCAAAACAGCCAAAGACTCCGTTACCATAGGGTTACGTTCCAAGTCCAAATGTTCTATGGGACTCAAAAGACTTTGAATACGAAAAACCTCTTTGAAAAGCTCGTTTTGCATCGCGATTTTTACGCGTTCATGATTGATGCTGTAGGTAAAACGCTCAGGAATCTCCAAATATTCCAGCACATGCTTCTGACTCTCTATACCGTCTAAAAAGGTAAGCACGACTTCACTCGTTTTATAGACATTGAGTAGATTGAAAACCTCATCAAGTGCATACGTAGGGTCTTCACTGACCCCATGTGCCTCATATAAGTAACTTTTCCCCGTTGTCACATCAATGGCACTGTAACCGACTGTATAAATACCTTTATAACTGTCCACTATAATGGAGACGATATAGTTTTCACTGTTATCGACAAGATAATCAAAATTGGTTCCCGGAGAGATAATCTCCGCTATATAGCGGCTGACTTTCGGTGGCACTCCCTTTTGGCGTACCACGACAATCGTATAGCGCTCCTCTTGAATCAACCGTGAGAGATAGCGCTCGAAACTCACAGCAGGTACACCCGCTAAAAGAGGATTTTTGACCGAGTTTTCAATGATGGATTTATTCTTTTTCGTCAACTGAATGTTGAGAATCTCGGCAATCTCTTTTGCTTTACCGATCTGCATCTCGTCGTTGTTGACCTCATAAACTTCGAAAAAAGTGCCTATTTCCATAAAAACGACGGTATCTTTGCCATACTTTTTCTCAAAATGCTTTTGTAGTTCAAAATAGATTTCTGTTAGGAGTTTCCCTTTTGAATTGAGCAAAGAGTCGAGCTGTTTTCTATCCATACAAAGCCTGTCGTTTTTTTAGTAAAGAATTATAGCATACACAAAGCGACTACTCCTCAGGCTCAAGCGTTACAAACGTTATAGCACTGTAGGCGATGCTTTTATATCTCTTTTTTTGTTCTAACTGATAGGAGTGAAACTTTTTGGCAAATGCTGCCAAATCTTTTGTTTGTATAGTGTAAAGTCTATACTTCGGATCATACTTCGTTTGTGGCAAAATAGGCATCTGCTCCACTACAAAGAGCTGATAGCTTCGGGTACCAAGCGGGGGTTTGACCTCAAAATCGGCAATTTTATTGTAACCGCCTCGGCGAACAGGTTTGACGAACTTCGCATTCCCTTGTGCATTGCGAAGCTGTGCAAGATAGGCGATATTTTTCTGCCTTAGATTATAATACCCTATGACGAAAAGATAACCGTCTCTTTTTGTCTTCAAATAGAACTTCGCTCTTTTTTTCTTCTCAAAGACCAAATCGCTACTGCCCAAAGCACTTTTTATATAAAGATCAAAATCGTTCTTGTCATACCCCAAAAAGAGAACTTTTTCCAGTTTATAATTTCTCGGCAAGGTACTTTGTCGTCGGATATTATCATCTTTAAAGGCGATGGTCTTTACTCGCACTATGTCAAAACTCTTTTTTTCCAACAACATAAGTTGCAATACGACTCTGTTTTCGGCAAAGTCGTAGCGCCCTATCAAAATATATCTTGCTAATGAGAAGTTGTTGGTTGGATGAATCTCTTTTTTCAACTTCCACATAAAATCGATACCATACTCACTCGGTGTTTGCGATGAAAAAACAGTTAAAGGAAAACAAAATGTCCTGTTTTGTTTAAAATAACCGCTTATTCGCTCTAGTGCATATTGTTTAGAGTCGATTTCCGTCGCGAGCTTGAGCATCTGTCGCTGTAGAAACCTCCTCTCTTTAGTATGCAGTTTTTCTTGCATGTCATAAACAAGATTGAGCACCGTATTGTATCTGTCAATCATCGTA
>JALWLR010000282.1 GCA_027084065.1 Helicobacteraceae bacterium
TGTTAGCCTCGTCGCTTGCCTATCAGTTTGGACTGGAGTACGACAAGATCCAAAGCAGGTCGTTTCGCTTTATCATGATAGATGAAGCCTTTGGCAAGGGGAGTGACGAGAGTACTCGCTACGCACTATCACTCTTTGACAAACTTCAGCTTCAGCTCCTCGCCATCACACCAAAGCAGAAGATACACATCATAGAGCCTTTTATCAAGACGATCCACTTCGTTGATAATATCGAAGGAAAAAACTCGCAACTTCTCTCACTCTCGATCGAGGAGTTTCGTAAGTGAGTTACTATCAAAATGTAGAGAAGAAGCTACAAAGAGTCTATGAGCGGGGCGAAGTGCATCGCTCTTTTGTGACAAACGAGCCGTTTTTTGTGGAGATAAGGTTGAGAGCACCGACCCAAAAAGAGCTTCAAAACGACTTCGTCGGCTATAAAAAAGCTATAGAGAAGTTACGCAGCCGTTTTCGTGTCGAAATGGAGGAGAAAAATTATAAGCAGCTTGGCACACAACTCCTTCCAAAAAAGGTGGTTTATGCTGAGATAGAGCCGTTTTTAAGAGCGATAAACAAGTTTGAAGAGTTTCAAACTTGGAAAAAAGCGTATGAATACTATGTGGAGAAACTTCCAAAACTGAAAACACTCTTTTTGCAAAAGCCGTTTTTGGCTTTGGAAAACAGTGCCATAGCCAAAGAAGTCGTTGCCATAGCCGAGTTTTTCATCCACAATCCAAAGCCGTTATGCTACGTTCGAGAGCTTCCTATACTTGGGATCGATACGAAGTTTATAGAAAAAAATAGAAAATTTCTGGATCAAGTGCTTGGTACCGTTTTGCAAGATGAAGAGTTCGATACAAGCATCACACAACTTGGCGATGGCGGCTTTGAGCGAAAATATGGACTAAAAACCCCTCCCACATTCATTCGCTTTCGTACTTTTGGTGGATTGTGTGGTTTTGAAGATGTGTCGCTGCCTTTGGAGTCGTTTGCAAAACTCCAACTCGATCTCAAAGCTGTATTTATAGTTGAAAATTTACAGACATTTTTAGCATTTCCGCTGCAAAAGGGGATGATGGTCGTTTTTGGCAAAGGGTATAGCGCAAGCGGCTTGCAAGCTGCAAAATGGCTCTACTCAAAAAAGATTTACTACTTTGGCGACATCGATATAGACGGTTTGGCGATTCTCAGCTCTTTTCGTAGTGTTTTTCCAGACACCAAGTCGTGTTGTATGGATATGCAAACGTTGAAAACTTATGAAAAACTCGCACACTTCACAGAGCAAAAAACAAAAGAGATGCCAAAAAATTTAACACAAAAAGAGCAGGAACTCTATAGTTATCTTCTGCAGACAAAAAAGGACGATAAAACCTTACGACTCGAGCAAGAGCGGATACAGATAATGTATATTAAAAAAGCTATTGACATTATATCTTTTTAGATATATAATTAGATATAAAGCAAAAGGAGTGTTTTATGGCGACAGTAAAAAAACTAATATCACTCGATGAATCTTTGGCGCGTGAACTTGAAACAGTTGCTAAAGCATTGCATAAGTCGCAAAAAGAGGTGATTGAAAACGCTTTGGACTTTTATTTTGATTATACTGATGGTGTTGTAGCTGATAAGATTTCAGCTCAGATCGAAGCTGGTGAGATGAAAGTGCATAACAGCGAAGATGTTTACAAAGAGTTAGGCATAGAACTTTGAAACTCAAATACTCCGATAGGGCCGTAAAAGATCTTAAGAGTTTTCCACCTCCAGATAGAGTGCTTATAGCGAAAAAGCTAGAGTATTTGTGTGAAAATTTTGAACTTCTCAAAGATTCAAAAAAAGTGACCCGGCTTAAGGGAACTCAGTATGACAATCAGTATAGATTTGTGATAGCGAAAAAGATACGCGCTTTATTTCGTATCATCGATGATGAGATCGTGCTTTTAGTGCTTCGTATCGGGCAAAGAAAAAGCATCTATGAGGATAAACAGTGAAAACGATAAACGATCTTGAAAATTTCGACAAGCCGCGCGAAAAAATGTTTAGGATTGAGGATTTAGGATTTAGTTCTCAATCCTCCAACCTAAATCCTATCCACCAACGCGAAAAACTCCAAAGACAGATATGGCAGATAGCCAACGATGTGCGGGTCTCTGTGGATGGATGGGACTTCAAGCAGTATGTGCTTGGGACTCTTTCTTGATGGAAATAGAGGACTACAATGCGATGTTTCAAACCAACTACGCAGAAGAGAGCAAAGAGGCGAAGCGGGGCTTTTTGGAGGTGGTAAGCGAGCTGCAAAAGCGCTTCCCGGACCCAAGCGAGATAGAAAAAGAGAGTCATAAAAAGGAGTTTGTCAAACTATTTGGGGAGTATCTCAAACTTGAAAACATCTTGCAAAACTACGATGAGTTTGAAGCACTGCAAGCGCTGCAAAAAGTGGAGAGTGATGATAAAGAGGCTATAGAGAGAGTCAAAGCGGAGTATGGTTTGAGTGATGAGGATGTAAAGAGCTTGAGTTGCATCGAACTCTTGCTTCCAAGACTGGTGCAGGACTACCGCTCAACCTACAACGACATACGGGAGTGGATACGCCGCGAAAAGCGAAACGAGAAGAGCGACTCCTCGAGTATAGACTGGAACGATGTTGTGTTTGAAGTCGATCTACTCAAGTCCCAAGAGATCAATCTCGACTACATTTTAGAGCTTATCTACGAGCGGCACAAAAAGAGTGAAGATAAAGAAGCACTCATAGAGGAGGTGCGCCGTCTGCTTCGCGCAAGCCTTGGACATCGAGCAAAGGAGAGTTTGGTTGTGGAGTTTATCAACGAAACGGACCTCGATGCTATAGAGGAGAAGTCGGGCATCATCGAAGCCTTTTTTACTTTCGCTCAAGCAAAACAGCGCAAAGAAGCTAAAGAGCTGATAGCAAAAGAGCAGCTTAACGAAGAGGCGGCAAAGCGCTATATAGAGCGATCACTCAAGCGCGAATACGCCAGCGAAAACGGAACGGAACTCAACGAGATACTGCCAAAAATGAGCCCGCTCAACCCAGAATACTTGACGAAAAAACAGAGTGTTTTTGAGAAGATTGTGGCATTTGTAGAGAAATTTAAAGGAGTAGGAGGAGAGATTTGAAAACATACGATATATTTTCCAAAGTGGAGCAAAAACTGCCAGAGTATAAAGCGGACTTTCTGCTGATGGCATCAGTTACTAAAACCTGTGAGATAGAGGGGATCACTCAAGCAGGTATCCCGGGACTTATACCACTTACCCCCACACTCGATGCAGAGTTTATAGCTACAGGCAGGGTCTTTTCGCTCCCTGAGCTTGCCGAAACACCTAACGGTGTGCCAACCCCTGCACTGATAACCAAAGCGGTGGATAACTTGGCTGGCTTTAGTGCTCTAGAGGTGTGTGACTTGGGGTTGGAGAAAAAGCCGCAGCAAACGAAGCTCTATGAGTTTGGCTTTCAGCCCTCAAATCGTATAGATAAAGGTGCAGGGATAGATGCCAAAGCCGTTTTTCTCAAAGGGATGGAGTTTGGGGCTAGCTATGAGCTCAAAGGAAGCTACCTGATAGTGGGCGAGAGTACGCCCGCGGGTACAACGACTGCAGAAGCTGCCATCAGAGCACTTGGGTACGATGCGGCGGGGTGCTTTAGTTCCAGCTTCCTTAACGCTCCAAAAAACATCAAAGAGCAGACCATCCAAAAAGCGCTTTCGTTAGTGAATGAGGGCATGAGTGATTTTGAGAAGCTTGGTGTTGTAGCGGACAATATGCTGCTCTTTACCGCAGGGTTTATCTATGAGGCGACAAAGCGATTTGAGGTAGTTTTGGCGGGCGGCACACAGATGGCTGCAGTGATGCTTATAGCTGATAAACTGCGAGAGACGATGCTCCTTCGACCAGATCATAAAAACCTTACACTTGCTACTACGCAGTGGGTCGTAGAGGATGAAAAGAGCGATATTGAAAAACTGCTTTCACTTCTAAGTTATGAACCAAACGCCGTCTATACGACCTTTAGCTTTGCTAATGCTGAAATACCGGTACTCAAAAAGTATGACGAGGGAGAAGCCAAAGAGGGAGTAGGGGCAGGCGGCGCACTTGGGTATGCTGCTACCCATGGTATTCAAAACGATGAGATAGTGCAAAACATAGAACTGATGATGTATGAGATGATGTGATGAAAGCACTTTTTATAGGCGGTATTAAGTCGGGTAAGAGTAAGCATGCGGAGTTATTTGCATTGCGACAGGCAAAAAAGAAGCCTTACTACCTTGCTACAACGGAGTTTTTCGACGATGAGATGAAAAGGCGCATAAAGCGTCATAAAAAGCAGAGAAAAAAGCGCTTTAGAACCATCGAAGAGCCGCTAAAACTTAGTAAAGTCATAAAGAGGTGTGACGATATCGTTCTTATCGAAGATATCGGTATGTGGATCAACAATATGCTCTACCACGGCAAAGAGAAAAAGATCCAAAAGGAGATCGAAAAACTGCTTCGATGTAAACAGGATATCGTCTTTGTCGTGAACAATGTCGGGGAGAGTGTTGTGAGTGAGAATGCTTTGGTAAGAGAGTTTTGCGACCTTAACGGGATCGTTTCTCAAATGATCGCTAAAGAGTGCGATGCGGTCTTTTATGTCGTTGCAGGTATAGCGCAGAGGATAAAATGAAGTACTTAAAAGCCTTTGCACTCGCTTGGAATATGCTCACCATAATCCCTTTGTTTAAGGTGCATGACTTTTTTAAAGGCATCAACGGCATCAGCGCGATGTTCTATCCGCTTATCGGATTTATACTCGGTATGCTTCTTTATGGTGCTTACAGTGGGCTGAGTGTTGTTTTTCCACCTGTTCATGCTGCAGTTGCAACGTTTGTACTATGGGTGGTGCTTACTGGAGCACTGCATCTTGATGGTTTTAGCGATTGCATAGATGGGTTTTTTGTGCCGAAAGAAAAAGCGCTTGCAGTGATGAAAGATAGCCATGTAGGTGGAATGGGGATGATATTGAGTGTTGTATTTATTTTGTTCAAAGCATCCTCACTCATATTTTTAAATGATCTTCTATTTTTACCTTTGATTTTAGCTCTTGCGCGTCTTAATGCCGTTATCGTTATATATCTATTTCCCTATATTTCCAGTGGAGTTGGAAGGCTTATTAAAGAAGAGTTGACTTTTTTGCATGTAGCTTTTGCACTTCTTTATGTCGGTGTTTGGAGCTTTTTTATGAATTCATTATGGCTTGTGCCGCTTTCTTTATTTTTTGCTATTTCACTTGCGGCCTTTTTTCAAAAGCGTTACGGTGGGCTTAACGGTGATATGTATGGATTTATTATAGAAACAAGTGAACTTTTTTTGCTGAATACTCTTATAGTGGCAGTCGTATGAAGCTCTATTTTGTGCGGCACAGTGAAGTTATAGAAAAGTACAAGGGATGCTATAACGGTCATATAGATGTTTCATTATCGGAAAAAGGGAAAGAGGATGCCAAAGAGTTAGCCAAAAAGCTTGCACACATTCATTTCGATCGAGCATTTTGTTCTGATTTGCTGCGTGCGCAACAAACCATTGATATGTTTGATCTTGATTGTGATATTGTCTATACTCCACACCTTCGTGAAAAATCATGGGGTAGGCATGAAGGTATGCGTTTTGAAGAGATAGTTGCCGAAGGATTGCAATATAAAAATTTCGAGCAATGGATTGCGGATTTAGACGGAGAACCTTTTAGCGAGTATTTGGCAAGAATAAACAAGTACTTCAAAACTACGCTTCTTAAGCAAAATGCTCAAAATATTCTTGTCGTAACACATGCAGGAGTTATTAAAACACTTCTCTCTCTTTATAATCATCTCTCTTTGGAAGAAGCTTTTTCTATGCCGCTTTCATACAGTGACTATATTTGCTACGATACCATGCAAAAACGATTTTTGCAAAAGAGCGAGCAAAAGGCTTTTTTGGTATAATGCCAAGAAAAAAAAGGTTTTATTATGGAGTGTGAGTTCCCGACAGTCAATAGCAATATGGATGAGGTTAAAGAGATATTTGAAAAAGTTAAAACCATAGCCGTACTTGGGCTCTCTCCCAACCCTGAGAAAGATTCTCACAGAGTCGCGGCATATTTGCAAAGTGTCGGTTATAAAATTGTTCCAGTTTATCCGAAAGAGGAAGAGATACTCGGTGAGAAAGTCTATAGAAGTCTCAAAGAGATTCCGTTTGAAGTGGATATGGTAGACATTTTCAGAAAGCCGAATGCACTCATGGATATTGCAAAAGCGTGTGTTGAGCGTGGAGATGTCAAAGTGTTTTGGGCACAAAAAGGTATAGTCAACAATGAAGCGGCAGAGTTTGCGAAAGAGCATGGCATGCAGGTTGTACAAAATCAGTGCACCATGGTAGATCATAGAACAATATTTGGACACTAAGTTGATACCGTTAGAGAAAATTCAAAAAGCCAAAGAGCGCATAGAGGGTGTTGCTGTAAAAACTCCTTTTAGTTATGCTCCTTATCTGAGTGAAATTTCGGGAAGTGATATTTATCTTAAAAAAGAGAACCTTCAAGTTACGGGTGCTTTCAAACTACGCGGGGCATATAACAAGATAGCCTCATTAAGTGAGGAAGAACGCCAAAAAGGTGTAGTGGCTGCAAGTGCGGGCAATCATGCTCAAGGAGTTGCTTTAAGTGCATCGAAGTTCGGTATAAGTGCGACAATAGTCATGCCGGAGTCTACTCCACTGACAAAAATAAATGGCGTAAAACATTACGGTGCAGATGTTATTTTAAGCGGAAGCAATTATGATGAAGCATATATTTTTGCCAAAGAGTTTGCCAAAGAGAATGGCTTTACATTTATTCATCCGTTCGAAGATGAGGAGGTTATAGCCGGTCAGGGAACTGTAGCTTTGGAGATGCTTGAAGCTTGTAGTGAGCTCGATGCAGTCATAGTTCCTGTAGGTGGCGGTGGACTCATTAGCGGTATTGCAAGTGCAATCAAGCAGATAAATCCAAACATCAAAGTCATCGGCGTAAGTGCAAAGGGTGCTCCTGCACTCAAAGAGTCGTTTGAGCTGAAAAAACCTGTAGATTCTACACATGTACGAACAATAGCCGATGGTATAGCCGTGCGTGATACCTCTCCTGTCACGTTAAACTATATTTTAGAAAGTGTAGATGAGTTCATAGGTGTGGATGATGAAGAGATAGCTAGTGCTATGCTGTTTTTGCTTGAGAAACAAAAACTCGTCGTCGAAGGTGCAGGTGCGGTTGGAGTTGCCGCTTTGTTGCACGGCCATCTTGAACATTTAAAAGGCAAGCGTGTAGCCATTGTGCTTAGTGGTGGGAATGTCGATGTGACACTACTTTCTGTCATTATCGAAAAAGGTTTACTTAAATCTGGAAGAAAGATGAAGTTGACCGTAACGCTTGTAGACAAACCGGGAAGTCTTATGCGTTTTACGGAAATTTTAAAAGAGCTTGGTGCGAACATTGTGCATATTGCGTATGATCGTACTTCCATCTCGTTAGATTACGGTGATGCAAATGTCACGGTTCATGTTGAGACAAAAGGGCATGAACATCAAGAGCTTATAAAAAAAGTTCTTAAAAAAGAGGGCTACATTCGGGAATTGGAAGAGAAAAACTAAAAAGAGAGTTGCATGAAAGTACGTAAAAAGGTGGCAATTGGAAAACCTGTTATTCGTTTGAAAATTATTGATGACAAAAAACTTGTTGCAATAGACAGTCATACAACCATTCGTTTTTTTGAAAAGAATGAGATGAAGTTATTGACCGGTTTTAAAGTAAACATTTCACATAAATACTATAAAAACCAAGTGGTCGATTTTAGTTCAAACGGCGTTTTTTTTGCGACTATTTCCCAAGATGCCAAAGAATCAAGACTCTACAGTGTAAAAACAAAGAAAATGATTGCCCGTGTACGCCGTCATCAAGGAGAGGTCTCTTGTGTCTCTTTCGATCCTTTCTCACGCTATATGTTCTCAGGAGGAGAGGACGGTAAAACATTTGCCGTCGATACCCAAAGTGGTAAAATTGTCTTTACTCTCCCGCATCATGCCGATACTATCAACGATATAACTTTTACAAAAAGCGGTAGTTGGATGGCGACATCTAGTTATGACCGAAAAGTCCAACTTTTTAACTTGACAACGATGAAATCCAAAGAGAAGTTTCGCGGACATGCAAAAGCAGTAATGAAAGCACTCTTTTACGGACATGCAAAAGTTGTCAGTATGGACAAAGATGCAAAAGGGCTCATATGGAATATAGCAACTTATGAGATTCTTTGTCGCTTTGGTATTCATGATGAAGTGTTGCAAATGGTGCTTTCTAAAGATGAAAAATTTCTCTTTTTGGGGACTAAACTTGGCTATATCGTTGTTTTCGATATGGAGAGTGAAGAGATTATCTCAGATAGACTCATTAAAGTTTCTTCCTCCATAACAGCTCTTTGTTATGATGGAGAGAAAGATCATCTCATTGTCGGTAGTGAGGATGGATACATTTCTCAATACTACATCTACGATGGTATTATGGAAATGAAGAGGTTTTTGGTTGAGAAAAAGCTAGCTGCAATCGAGGAACTGGTACAAAAAAATCCTCTATTGTTATATACTGATATATATGAAAAAGCATTAGCCTTTTGGGATGCCTCTTTGAAAAAAGCGAGAATTGCCTTTGAAAATGGTGATAAAGAAAAAGCACTGGAAATTTTACGGCCTTTTAGGGAAATTCCCTCTAAAAACGCAATGATTCAAAGGCTTGTTAGAGATTATGAAGATTTTGATAAATTTGCTTTGCTTGTCAAATCGGGAAAGTATCCGCTTGCTTATAGTATGGCTGCTCAGCATCCAGGGTACAAAGAGTCGATGCTTTATAAAGCGATGGAGAAAAAGTGGAGTGATGCCGTAAGTAAAGCTTCTAAATTGGCACTCTCTCCAAGGGGAATAGAGGAGGCAAAAGAAGTTCTCAAGCCATTTCGTGGAATTAGTGAAAAATCAAAAATCATTCAAGAGATAGTAACACAAGGGGAGATAAGCAAGAGATTTAGAGAACTTGTTTCTCAAAAAGAATTTCAGATGGCTTCTGAACTAGCAAAACGCCATCCATTTTTACAGGAACTTCCGGAATATAAAAAGATGCTGCAGTATGCCGAATCTCTGTATACGAAAGCGCAGGAACTAATTAAAAGTGGAGAAGTCTTTCAAGTCATTAAAATTTTACGTCTTTTAAGTGAGTTTCCCGATTACAAAGAAAAAATAAGTGGGTTATTAGAGAGTATAGAACGTAAACAGCGTTTTATAGAAGCGGCAAAAAAACATCATCTTGCAACTGCTTACAAAATGCTTGCAGAAGATGATTCGTTGGCTGATACAGATGTAGGGAAAGAGTTAGTGCAGGTATGGGAAACACACATGCAAAAAGCGAAAAAATTTGCCCTACAAGGGGATTGTAGCGGTGTGGAAGAAACTTTACACAAATTCTTCAAAGTCGAGACAAAATTTTCAGCTATTGCTACAATATTTGCATGGTGTTACATCAATCAGCTTGAGCAGGCAATTAGAGAGAAACTTCCGTGTGAGCGTATTGCCAAAGGCATAGAAAACTATATAGCTCTTTTTGGATTCGATGATCAAATTGAACTTATTTTCAAGGTATTTCAAAAAAGATGTCTGGAAAACTCTTTGGATATAGAAAATCTCCATGAGGGATCACTTCAAAGTTGGCGGCCGACAAAAATTTACTCCTCAATCTTAGACGATCTAGACTAGAGGAGAGAAATCGCTCTTTTTAACCTCAAATATATCTTCCTTTTAGTATAATCTCCTAATTTTACTACACTTTGGAGTTTTGTGATGCAAATAAGCGGTGCACAAATGGTTATAGAAGCCCTCATTCGTGAAGGGGTCGATACGGTTTTCGGCTACCCCGGTGGGGCT
>JALWLR010000283.1 GCA_027084065.1 Helicobacteraceae bacterium
AAACGCCCAGATCCATTCCGAACCTGGAAGCTAAGCCTCTCATCGCTGATAATACTGCACCCTCCGGGTGTGGGAATGTAGGTCGCCGCATAGTTAATCGGGGTTTAATCTCCTCTTTTATTTAATTTTACCCTTTGAATTTTATTTATATTAATTAATCGGGATGTAGCTCAGACTGGTTAGAGTACTACGCTGGGGGTGTAGTGGTCGCAGGTTCGAATCCTGTCATCCCGACCATTTAAGACTAACGCAACACTATGTTTGATAAACTCGGTATATTGTTTGTTGCTAAAAAGCAGTGACATAAACTTCCTCTAAATCAAATTCTATATTTTTCCTTGTAGTCATAGTTCATTTGGAATTCAAAGGAATTATTTTATACTACCCGAAACATAGAGATGGATAATGTCCTTAGTTATTGTTCAATCTGAAAACTATAGGTAGAGTTATACGTAAATTTTCTTTAGGTTTTTTAACTTTCCCTTGTATCTTAAGTAGTGTTTTTATCGCAGCATTTTGTAGGAGCTTTGAATTACTATTTAAGATTTTGATGTTAGTAATTTTTCCTTCTTTCGTAAAAGTAAAACTCAATTTTACAATCCCTTGAATATGTCTTTTTCTAGCTTTTCTAGGATAATACAGGTTTTTAATGATTTCGTTTTTAAGTAGTTCTATATTATATTCATTTCTCTTCTTATAAGATATTTCTTTTTTTGTTATTGTAGTCATAGTTTTTTCGGTCGATTTTTTTTTGTTTGACTCCTTATTTTTTCCTTTAGCAATAGTTTTAGTCTGAGTTGAGTTACTTTTGCAAATTTGTTTGGTTGCATTAATTCTATTTAAAAGCTTGTGGTTGTTTTTTTGCTTTATTTTATTCTCTGTTCTTTCCTTATTAGATTTAATACGCTCTACTTTTGGTCTTTCTAGTTTTCTTTTTATAATCTTTTTTTGTGATATTTTTTTAGTTGTTTTTTTGGTTTGGGTAACTTTTTTTGAACTTTTTTGCTCTTTTTTTATCGAAGAGTATGTGGTTAAGTTAATACAAATTCGATTTTGAGATTTTTCTGGTTCGTTTCTTGGTTTTGTGAAAAAATAAATGCTTAATACAATTGTTATAAGCATAATATGTATGAGTACAGAAAGAAATAGGGAGAATGTTTTTTTCATAACGGATGGTATCGCAGGAAATATTACAGAAGTGTTAATTTGGCAGTTTCAGCAAAAAAATTGCTGAAACTTGATTAGTAAAATAACGATTTAGATTGCTTCGCTGTCTTCTTCGCCTGTTCTGATTCTAATGACTTTTTCAATGTCACTAACGAAGATTTTACCATCACCTATTTTTCCCGTTCTTGCCGCTTCAACAACTGTTTCAACAACTTGATCCACTATATTTGCATCGACAATCATTTCCATTTTAATTTTTGGAAGAAAATCAACTACATATTCAGCACCACGATAGAGTTCACTGTGACCTTTTTGTCGTCCATATCCTTTTACTTCACTAACAGTCATTCCCGTAACGCCTATTTCCGTTAATGCATCTTTTACATCTTCTAGTTTAAAAGGCTTGATAATAGCTTCTACTTTTTTCATTTTATTCTCCAAATTTAAAATTTTTGAAAAGGCGATTAAAGATTAATCGCTTTTTCTCCGTGTGTAACTTCATCAAGACCGATTGTTTCGGTTTCTTCATCGACTCTTCCACCACCTGTTACTGCTGCAGCTATAAAGTATACTACAGCTGTCATAACTGCACTGTAAACCATTGTTAAAAGTACAGCTTCTATTTGACTAACAAGCTGACTTCCTAGATTGTAGTTTTCAGGCATTGCGTAATCAGCTATAAATATAGCAGTTGCAATTGAGCCCCAAATACCTACGAGTCCATGAACCCAGAATGCATCGAGACTGTCATCTACTTTGAAGATTTTTTTAATTTTAGAAACCGCTATAAAACCAAGTGCACCACCGACAAGACCGATAATGAGAGCACCGCCAACACCTGCTGTACCAGAAGCCGGAGTGATTGCAACAAGACCTGCTACAGCTCCAGATGCTGCACCCACAAGAGTAGCTTTTTTGTATACCAGGTACTCAACTGCAAGCCATCCAAGTACGCCAAGAGATGCAGCGACATTGGTTACGAGGAATGCACTTGCAGCAGTTCCATCTGCAGCAACCTCACTACCTGCGTTGAATCCGAACCACCCAAACCAAAGAAGCATCGCTCCAAGAGTGACTAAAACGGGAGAAAAAGGTTTCATTGCAGATTTTTCATAATCTTTTCTTCTTCCAAGAATCATAGCAACTACAAAACCTGCAACCCCTGCATTGATATGAACTACAGTTCCACCGGCAAAATCGATTTCACCAAAGTTGAGTGTTTCACCGCCGCCCCATGCCCAGTGTGTAATAGGAGCATAAACTACCAACACCCAAATGGCTGCAAAAACCAAAAATGTAGAAAATTTGACACGTTCTATCATAGAACCACTTGCAATAGCTACGGTAATTGCTGCGAATGTACCTTGGAATGCGACAAATAGCAGCTCTGGAATTGTTCCGCTAAGACTGTTTGCATCTATACCGCTAAGAAGAATTTTTCCTGTACCGAAAAAGTCTCCATCTCCAAATGCGATTGAATATCCTGCAATGACCCAGACAAGAGTACCGATTGCATAAGCACCTAAACTCATACTCATTGTATTGACGACGTTTTTGCTGCGTGTAAGTCCACCATAGTAAAGTGCCAATCCTGCCGGAGTCATTAGCATAACAAGTGCAGTTGCAACAAGCATCCACGCTGTGTCTCCTGAATTAAGTGTGTCTTCGGCAAAAGCGAAAGACGGTAACAGTAGTAGAGAAAGTAACAATCTCTTCATATAACATCCTTTAAATTGAATTCTGCATGTAATTCTATCATGCTACCATCTTTTGCTTTCTTGTAAAGTGATTAAAATTTAGTCACTTTGTTTTAGAAGAGAGTTAAATTGCAAATTGTAAGGTTTTATCGTTATCTTATGCTTTTTTGGATATTATTTGCGGACAAATCAAAAGAATATAGGTGTAGGAAAAATGGCAAATTTGCTGAATAATGAAGAAGTTGAAGTAATAAATATAGAGGATACGCTAAAGAGCAGTTATTTAGACTATTCTATGAGTGTAATCGTCGGTCGTGCTCTTCCGGATGTACGCGATGGACTCAAGCCTGTTCATAGACGTATACTTTATGCCATGGACAAACTCAATCTTTCTTATGGAGCAAAATATAAAAAATCGGCTCGTATCGTCGGTGATGTCATAGGGCAGTATCATCCACATGGAGATACGGCAGTTTATGATGCTCTTGTACGAATGGCACAGGACTTCTCGATGCGAATGCCGCTAGTTGACGGGCAAGGAAACTTCGGTTCAATAGATGGTGATAGTGCAGCAGCGATGCGATATACGGAAGCACGAATGACGAAGTATGCCGGAGAACTTCTTAAAGATTTGGATAAAAATACGGTCAATATGATCGATAACTATGATGCGACGACAAAAGAGCCAGAGGTTCTTCCTACACGTGTACCCAATTTGCTGATAAATGGTTCAAGCGGGATTGCTGTAGGAATGGCTACCAATATCCCACCTCACAATCCAAAAGAGGTAATGAATGCATTAAAGGCGTTGTTGGACAATCCAAATATCGAACTCGCCGAGCTTATGGAACATATTCCTGCACCGGACTTTCCAACGGGTGGAATTATCTTTGGAAAAAAAGGGATTGTAGACGCTTACAGTACGGGGCGAGGGCGTATAAAAGTTAGAGCGAAGACCCACATAGAGAAAAAGGGCAATAAAGATGTCATTGTTATAGATGAATTGCCGTATCAGGTCAATAAAGCACGACTTATTGAAAATATTGCCGCTCTTGTAAAAGATAAACAGATAGAGGGAATCAGCGAAATTCGAGATGAGTCGGATAGAGATGGCATTCGCGTGGTAATAGAGTTGAAAAAAGATGCTATAAGCGAAATTATATTGAATAATCTTTTCAAGCAGACTTCTATGCAAATAACATTTGGTATTATCATGCTTTCCATTCTCAATCAAGAGCCGAAAATTTTCGGGCTTATAGATATTCTTAAGCAATTTATCAATCATCGTAAGACAATCATTATTCGTCGAACTATTTTTGATTTAGAAAAAGCGAAGGCTCGTGCACATATTTTAGAAGGCTTGAAAAAAGCCATAGATATTATTGACGATGTTATTAGAGTCATTCGCGCTTCTAATAGCGAAGAAGAAGCAAAAAACAATCTTGTTACGGAGTTTGAGTTCAGTGAAATTCAAGCAGCAAGTATTGTCGCTATGAGACTTGGTCGCTTGACTGGACTTGAAATTGAAAAGATAGAAAATGAACTAGCAGAGCTTTTAAAGCAGATTGAATTTCTTGAATCGATTTTAAAAAGTGAAGATGTTCTACACGGTATCATCCAAGATGAATTCAGTGAAATAATCGAGACATACCCCGTTCCTAGATTGACGGAAGTTGAAGATGATTATGATGATATAGATATAGAGGACCTCATTCCAAACGAACCGATGGTCGTAACTATTACGCATAGAGGTTATATCAAACGGGTTCCTCTTTCTAATTATGAAAAACAACGTCGAGGCGGTAAAGGAAAAACTGCCGTAACAACCTATGAAGATGACTTTATTGAGAATTTCTTTACATGCAATACACACGATACACTTCTGTTCATAACAGACAGAGGGCAGTTGCATTGGTTGAAAGTGTACCGAATTCCTGAGGGAAGCAGAACAGCTAAAGGAAAAGCGGTTGTAAATCTTCTTCGATTGGAAGCGGACGAGAAAATTCGCTCTATTATTCCGACAACGGATTTCAGTGAAGAGAAATCACTTGTATTCTTTACGAAAAACGGAATAGTCAAAAGAACGAACTTGAGTGAATTTAGCAATATACGCAGTAATGGTGTTCGTGCTATTGTTCTTGACGATGATGATACTCTAATAACAGCGAAAATTGCGGATCAGGATGTCAAGTATCTATTTATCGTTACCAAATTGGCACAATGTATTAAGTTTGAAATAAATAAAACGAGAGAGCAGGGGCGAAGCACGCGAGGAGTTCGTGGTATTAAGTTCAAATACGAAGGCGATGAAGTAGTAGATGGAAACGTCATAAAAGATGACAGTGAAGAGATTTTGATAGTGAGTGAAAAAGGGATTGGTAAAAGAACAGAAGCTGCCGAGTATAGATTGACAAATAGAGGCGGAAGTGGTGTTATTGCAATGAAAATGACCAACAAAACAGGAAAACATGTAGTCGGATGCCTTATGGTCGATGACTCTATGGATATGATGGCTTTAACAAAAAGTGGAAAAATGATCCGTGTCGATATGCAGTCTATCTCCAAATCAGGAAGAAATACCAGTGGAGTGTATATTGTCAAAGGTGATGAAGTCGTAAGCATTTCAAGATGTCCTAAAGAGGAAAAAGAGGAAGATGAGGATACGCAAGAGGGTCTTTCTTTGGAATAATTTATGCTTTTGCATTATAAGAACGCTAAAAAGGAAGAAAGATGAGATGGGCATTATTGATAATGTTAATGTGGATTGGCAATGTTTTCGCTGTAGAGGGTATTGAAGAGGAGACATGCGTGGGAGCCGAATGTGAAAAGAATGCTTTGCCTTCAGCTTCTTCTTCACAGATGCAAGAAAAAAGAGAAAATGATATTCGAAGAGGGAACGTACTCAAAGCTCATCAAACAATTGTGATCAATGTTGTAGGAGAAGGAGTCGCACCAGCAAATACTTCTTCACCGGCACAGGCATATGCTCTTGCAAAACGAGCGGCAATCGTCGATGCGTACAGACTGATAGCAGAAAAAGTTCGCGGTGTTACGGTGCAGGGGGAAGATGTTGTTAAAAATATGACGGTACAACGCTCGCTTGTTAGAACTTCGGTAAGTGCGGTTATTCGAAATGCGACTATTGTAGAAACGACTTTTCGTGATGGACTATGTGAAGTGGAAATGGAGATTCGATTATCGTACGACGCTTTGTCACGCTGATACTTTTTTTCCATCTTTTTCTTTCCTTTGCGAGGGCGGAGGAGTATTATATTGCCTACAGATTGGGTGTGTCTAATGCAGTTATTTTCAATGAGCATCTTTTCGTTTCAAAAGCGATGACTCCCTGCAGAGGCAAGCTCTCAAAAATATCCGTCAAATTTTTTCCTACAAGAAAAAATATGACTCTCAAAGAGATACTTTTAGACAACTTCGATCTTTTTTTTTCCTATATTTCTCAAGTTGGACTGCAAGTAGGTCACAGTGAAAAGAACATTAACTCCAAAAATATATCCTATACTGTGCTGCAATTACCTTCTACATGTTTCAAAGTCGAATTTAATGATTCTTTCGTTACAATCACTGCAATAAAATAATGATGTAACGAAAGAAAGAATCAGGTGAAAATAGCTATTGTCGAAGATGATATAAACATGAGAAAATCTCTTGAGATCGCCATGAGTGCGTTCAAAGAGTATGAAATAAAAAGCTTTAAAAATGCAAAAGATGCCTTAAAAGCGCTGGATGATACCTATGATCTTGTAATAACGGACATCAATATGCCGGGAATGGACGGTATTGAATTTGTAAAAGAGCTTGGCGGCAAGTATGAAGTTATCATTATGACCGGCAATGCGACTTTGCAAAGAGCGATAGAATCGATTCATCTTGGAGTAAAAGATTTTCTTTTAAAACCTTTTGAAATAGAGACTCTCATTAAAGCGATTGAGCGAGAAAATAAAATTCAGAGAATAAAAAAGCAAAAAAGTGTGCTACATGCAAAACAAGAGAGTGATTTTTTAGGTACGTCTCCTGTATTGGAAGGGTTGTTGCATGTAGCTAAAAAGGCGGCAAAAACAGATGCAAGCGTATTGCTTCTTGGAGAGAGTGGAGTGGGCAAAGAGGTTTTTGCTCGTTATATTCATCAAAACTCTTTACGGAATAAAAAGCCGTTTGTAGCGATCAATATGGCAGCTATTCCGGAAAATTTGATCGAGAGTGAATTATTTGGATTTGTCAAAGGTGCTTTTACGGATGCACATGCAGATAAACCCGGCCAGTTCGAACTTGCAAACGGTGGCACCATTTTTTTGGATGAAATCGGTGAAATGCCATACCATTTACAAGCGAAACTTCTTCGTGTTCTTCAAGAAAAAGAGGTACGTCGTCTTGGAGCGGATAAGAGTATGAAGATCGACGTACGCGTAATTTCTGCAACCAATGCTAATTTGCAAGAAAAAATTAGAAAAGGCGAGTTTAGAGAAGATCTTTATTATAGATTGAACACGATACCGTTGAAAATTCCTCCTTTACGAGAGAGGAGGGAGGAAATTTTACAAATAGCAGGTAAAATTTTGGAAGAAAACTGTCAAAAATATGGTTTTGCAAAGAAGCATTTTTCTAAAGAGGCGGAAGAAGCACTTTTGCAGTATGATTGGCCGGGAAATATCCGCGAGCTTATTAGCGTTGTAGAGCGTGCCGTTATTTTAAGCGAAAGCGATGAAATAACCCAAGAAGATCTTTTTTTGGATTCACGAGTATCTCTGGAAAAAAACTCTATTGAGGAGATGGAACGGAATCTTATAACAGAAGTGTTGCAATCATGCAACGGCGATATGGAAAAAAGTGCGAAAATTCTTGGCATGAATAAAAACATATTTAACAAAAAACTAAAACAATACAATTTATCAGGAGAATAATATGAAAGAATACATAGTTGCTGTTGTCGGTGCAAACGGTGCCGTCGGTGAGGAGATGCTGGAGATTTTGGAAGAGGTAAACTTTCCTGTTAAAAAGCTGATCCCTCTTGCAAGTGCAAGAAGTGCAGGAAAAACAGTTGAGTTTAAGGGCGAAGAACTCACTATCCAGGAACTCACAAGCGAGAGTTTTAGTGAAAATGAAGTGGAGATAGCACTCTTTAGTGCAGGAGGAAGTGTGAGTGCCAAGTATGCACCTTTTGCTGTCGAGGCGGGCGCTGTGGTTATAGACAATACCAGTCACTTCAGAATGGATGATGATGTCCCTCTTGTGGTCCCGGAAGTCAACCCTGAAGATATAGCACTTTGGAAGAAAAAGGGAATAATTGCAAATCCTAACTGTTCAACAATTCAAATGGTACAAGCACTTAAACCGCTTGATGATGTTTTTGGCATTAGTCGCGTAGATGTTTCTACTTATCAGGCTACAAGCGGTGCTGGGAAGAGTGCTATGGATGAATTGGTAAATCAAATGCAGGCTTTTTTCGCATTTAAACTAGAAGATGCCGAATATGAGGCTTTTCCTCATCAAATAGCTTTGAACGTTATTCCTCAAATCGATAAGTTTCTTGATAACGGCTTTACAAAAGAAGAGATGAAAATGGTCAATGAGACATCTAAAATAATGCATAAGCAGATTCCCCTTGCTGCGACATGTGTGCGTGTACCTGTTTTGAGAGGACACAGCGAGAGTGTAACTATAACGTTCAAAACAGAAGCAGATGCACAAAAAGCACGTGAGATTCTTTCAAAAGCTCCAAATATCGTTGTAGAAGATGATCCACAAAACGGCATTTATCCGATGCCGTTTAAAGCAACTGGAAAAGATGAAACATTTGTTGGAAGAATTCGTAACGATGTTTTTGATTCGAAAATACTTCATATGTTCATAGTAGCGGACAATCTCCGCGTCGGTGCTGCAACCAATGCTGTTCGAATTGCTCAAAAGTGGATAGAGTTGGAGGAAGCCGAGTAATGCTTGAAAAAATTTTTGAAGAGGGTCTGTGGGGATCGAGATTTATGGTAGTTATGGCCGTAGTATTCGGTCTAGTCGGAGCTGTTGCTCTTTTTGTCGTTGCAAGTGTCGATGTTTATAATGTGTCGGCATATATTATAGAGGTCTACACTAACCATCTTCATCCACAGAAGTTTCATGAAAAGGTAGTCGGCGAAATAATCGGCGCAGTAGATCTGTACCTAATCGGCGTTGTAATGTTGCTGTTTAGCTTTGGTCTGTATGAACTTTTTATTTCCGAAATAGACCCGGCAAGAGATACAGCCCAAGAGGAGGAGAGTGTGAGCAGAATTTTGGCCATTCACTCTTTGGATCAGCTAAAAGATAAAATATCGAAAGTAATCGTTATGGTTCTTGTTGTCGGATTTTTTAAAAAAGTCGGTCTTGCCGAGTTTACGACACCTCTTGAGCTTCTCTATCTCGCTCTTTCAATCACGGCAGTTTCTGTCGGTTTGTATTTTTTGAGTAAAGTAGGACATAATCATTAAAGGAAACATAGTATGAGTAAAATTTTCGTGGATGCCTGCTTTGGCAAAGAGACCCCATATACACCGGTTTGGATGATGCGCCAAGCAGGGCGCTATTTGCCGCAATATATGGCGGTAAGAGAGAAAGCCGGAGACTTTTTGAGTCTTTGTCACAACCCCGAACTTGCATGTGAAGTAACTCTTCAACCCGTAGATATTCTCGGTGTAGATGCAGCCATTTTATTTAGTGATATTCTTGTCGTTCCTGATGAAATGGGAATGGACTTGAAGTTCGTTAAAGGTGAGGGGCCGATATTTAGCGACCCGATTCGCTCACAAGAAGATCTTGATCGACTTATTGGGGGAGAAGAAGCGGCAAATAGACTTACTTATGTTTATGATACTATTAAGCTGATTAAACAAAAACTCTCGGAGGACAAAGCTCTCATAGGATTTACCGGCGCGCCATGGACACTTGCAACCTATATGATAGAGGGTCAAGGAACGAAAACATATAACATTTGTAAAAAAATGATGTATACCCAACCGGA
>JALWLR010000284.1 GCA_027084065.1 Helicobacteraceae bacterium
CTCATGTGCAAAGTCATTGAGTTTGACTATGACGTTTTGGAGTGTTCTTGTAAGCATCTCCTGTTGGGTAGAGATGTTTTGAAGTTGTCCGGTTCCGTTTTGTAACAGCTCTACAAGTGTTCGCGTGGCTTTTTGCTCATGGGCTATGATATTTTCAAAAACCTCCATTCGTTGTGAAAGGGTTTCATTAAGACTCTTTACAAATTCATCGGAAGAGAGGGTATCAAAAACAGTATTGAGTTTTTCAAAATTTTCCATACTCTTTTTGAAGTATGTCTGCTCTATCTCCTCTTTTTGCCAAAAGAGCTCTTTTGTCGCCTCTTTGATGCGATTTGTATCTTTGACAAAACGACTGATACCGCTTTTTTCAAACAATATCCACCAAATGGAGAGAAAAATACCGTAGATAGAGACATAAAATGCCGTGCCTACACCACTTAAAAGTTTACTGATTTCTTGTTCTAGGACTTTGGAAGTACCGACGGAAAAATCGGGCATAGAGATAGCGATGCTTATAAACGTTCCTAAAATTCCCAACGTCGGAAAAAGACCGGAGGCTATGGAGGCAAAATGCTCGTTGCGCAATGTTTTGGCTAGATCGTTGAAAAACTCTTCCAAAGAGGCATTGGCCTTTTTCATTCTTGCAATCTCCAAAATATTTTTGTTGATGTAGTTAAGCAGTTCTTCTTGAATGTGAAGAAAGTTTTTACGTAGTTTGCATGTAGCATAGTAGGCGTTATGTGGAGCAAAAGCAAGAAAAATCAGGAAAATAACGGCAATCATAATGACACTGTGAAGCTGAATGTTGAAGTTTATAAAATGAAAATATCCCAAAAGAGCAAAAAGAAACAGTCCAAGCGGTAAAGAGAGCAAAATGAAAAAACGGGTTTTACAGTTACTGTTTTGAGAAAGAGTGCCGTGAAGATTTTGAAGAGTCGTTTGGCCAAGCATGAATCGTTTGCCTTTGATTTATTTCACTCGTTACCGGAAATAGCGAGTTTTAGAAAAGATATTGCATTATAGCATAGATTCCCCTTGCGGGGAAGGAGAAAAGCAGGCTTTCTATTTTTTAGAAGATGCCGCTTTGAGTCTCATGTACTCTTCATACTCTTGCTTAGAAAGTGAGTAGCTGTCTCCTACATTTTCAGAGACAGATTTTGTAGAATCATTTGCATTTGTCGCGACACTGTCTGTAGAGTCTTTGAGGTTTGTAGAGACAGATCTTGTCGAATCGTTCGCGTTATCTGCAACTGTGTCAGTCGAGTCTCTGAGGTCGTGAGAGACTGTTTTTGTAGAGTCGTTTGCATTGTCTGCAACCGTGTCAGTCGAGTCACGAAGGTCATGAGAAACGGTCTTTGTAGAATCATTCAGGTTGTCCGATACTTTATCCGTAGAGTCACGAAGGTCATGAGAGACAGTTTTGGTCGCATCGTTTACGTCATGACTAACTGCTACGGCACTGTCTTTGAAATCTTTTGTCGCCATTGTTGAGCTATCTTTGAAGTCTCTTGTGGTGTTGGAAGCTGTATCTTTTGTATCTTCTGCAACCTCTATAGTGGAGTCTCGAACATCACGGCTGATGCTTGTTGAAGTAATCTCTCCGCTTTTAACCGTAGAGATTTCGCTTGTTTTAAGATCGTCACTTGCTTTCATTGCAGTATCGCGTGCATCATGACTGACGTTTGTCGTTGTACGCTCTGCACTCTTACCAAGCTCTACGGCACCATCTTTCATAGAATCTGCCGTGTCTCTGGCATCATGACTCATTGTAGTCGTCGCTTCTTTGAAATCATCAAACATATCTTTAAAACTAAAATCACCCGCCATTACATTTGCAGTCAAAGCACAAAACGCTATAGAACTTGCCACTATCATCTTTTTCATATAAACTCCTTGAAAATCGTCCGGATTATTTGCCGAACTTATGGTTTCAGTAAAACTATAACTCTAATAAGCTAAAGTGTAACTTAAATTCACACATAAGAAAAAATAATCTTTTTTTGGAATAAAAGTATTAAAAACACTTATAGAGCCCTATTTTACGGGATTATAAAAAATTATAAAACTTTTTCCAACTCTCTTATTATCAGAAACTATCCCCCGTTTTATATAAAACATATAAAGATACTGCATCTGTAAAATTTTTTAGTTTATTCAATTCCAGTTGCCTATAAATCAATCCATTTTCTTGAAAAGCCGCTTTTAAATACCAGATTCCAAACCAATCCGAAGGATTTTCCACTTCCGTTTTATCAT
>JALWLR010000285.1 GCA_027084065.1 Helicobacteraceae bacterium
CCTTCAGCGACTCAAAACCGAATATCGTCAAAAATCTTCTATTTACATCGACTACTTTCTTGCCATCGGTTATGATTATAATGTTCTCGCTCGTATCGATGATGCTTTTGTAGTACTGTTTTTGCAGCCTTGCCAAATAGGATTCATACCCAAATATCGCTAATACCGCCAAAATCAAAAATACAAAAGCTATTTGCATGAAGTTTCCAAATACAGCGACTTTGGAGTGATTAAGCATTTTGGAAATATCTTTAACCATTATATAGTAGCCTACTCTTTTTCCAAAAGGGTTAGTCAAGGGGTAGACATACAACAATCTGTCTCCTATGACATTGATACGCTTTTTAATGAGTGTCTCTATACCATGCTGTTTTAAAAAAGAGATGACACTGGGGTTTGCATCTTTGTTGGCTATGTAATAATCTCCCAAAAATAGACCCGTAAAAGGATGCTGTACTCTTTTTTTATAAATCTTATCGACAAGAACGACGGACTCTATCTCATGGTTTTGCAGCTCTTTGGCAATGGAATTAAAATGTGCTTTGAGTAGCAATGTTCCAACAAACATCTGCTCATGTCGAAGCTGCATTATTGTATTTAGACATAAATCATAACTATCTACATCTATAAAATCTACAATCTTCTTCTCTTTTAGATGTAGTATTTTTTCCATGGTAAGGAGTTCTTGCTCTTCTAAATCGCTCCAACTTCTATAAAGAAGTCTATTATTTTTGTCATACAAGGCAAGCCAAATATTTTTATAGTTGGAATATTTTCCAAAATCTGCCGTGAGGTTTTTTGCATAATTTTCCGGAATCTGTCGCTTGGCTACTCTTGTGGAAAGATTGGAGTCAAAAACAAGAGAGATAGCTATAGCATTAATAGCTTTTTGCTTATCGACAATTGCCTGAGAGAGTCGCTCTTTCATAAAACGACTCTCTTTTTGTATAAGCGCATCACGAGCTATTTGCTTCTCTTTTTGCATACTTCCATAAAAGAAGTAGATGTATCCTGCCGCTGATGCAAGGATAATGAAAGTAACAAAAAATATGCTCTTTTTATAATTTTTTTTCATAATGTTGATTGTAGTGCTTCATTCGTTAAAACAAGATTAAATAGTCACAAAAGTATCAAGCTTTTCAATACATAATCCCATTGCCGTACTCTCATAGCCCCGCACTTCGCGAATGTATTTTTTACAAAATCCCTCGACCATACAGGCCCCGGCTTTCCCTCTCCATTCGCCGCTTTGAAGGTAACGCTCAAGATCTTCTAAGTCAAACTCACTGAAAAGGTAATGGGTTGCAGAGATGTCGATGAGTTTGAGTTTTTTCGAATGGTAGATCATGCAAGTGATTATGGAGGTAGTATGACCGCTTTGGGTCATCAAAATATTGCGCGCGTCATCAACACACTTTGCTTTTCTTAAAATCTTCCCTTGCGAAGTCACTACGGTATCGGCAACTAGCAAAGGATACTCTTCTATGCCAAAACGCTCGAAATTGGCATCGTATTTTCCCAGTGTAGCTTTATAGACAAACTCTTTTGGCGTCTTTGCACGAATGCTCTCCTCATCAAATGCCACACTCTCTTGCAGAAAATCGTAACCGTGCTCTTTTAAGAGCTTCGCTCGTGTCTGTGATGAGGATGCAAGACGAATAACAGGTTTCATGTTAAAGATTTATACGAAGCAGTACACCGACGACTATTGCCGCCATACCAAGTGCAATATTGACCGGAACCATAAACTTGCCAATCAATCCAAGCAGCTCTCCCGCCTTTTTATAGTTCCCCTCGCGCATCATCTTTTCAGCCTTGGAGCGACGAAGCATCATTGCAACAAGGTTGATAAACATAATAGTCCAAATCCCCTCTTTTATATGGGTCAAATAGTGAAAGTCGGTATGTTTTATACCATAGCCGATAGTAAGTACCGCGCCCGTAATCGCAAGAAGCAGAACAAATGGCATAACAAGTAAAAAAAGACGCTTGAGTGCTTTGGCGATTTTAGGAAGGCGCTCTATGGGATCGGCTATATCCATAAAAGCTGGATGAGCGGCAAAGCGCATCGCTATCATACCGCCTACCCAAACTACAGCACCGACTACATGCAAAAAAATCAGCTCTATTCTGTATGTCATCACAAAATCACTCATCCTAAAACCTCCTCCAAATAGCGTTTTGCTTCCTCTTTGGCTGCAGGAAGTTTTGAGACATCTTTCCCTCC
>JALWLR010000286.1 GCA_027084065.1 Helicobacteraceae bacterium
GATTTAAGCGAATACTATAGCGTATCTATCGATATGAACTATCGCATTATTATCAACCTCATCATCACCGATAAAGAGATAATTTTGCTTGATATTGGCTCTCATGATGAGGTGTATTGATAGGTATTGCAATAGAAACTAATATGATATAATTTCTATACCTTGCAACTTATAGTCAGGCAATGGAGTTTGAATACGATAGTAAGAAAAGCCAGATAAACAAAGCAAAGCATGGGATAGACTTTGAGGAAGCCAAGCAGCTCTTTGAAGATGAGCACTCTTTAATAGTGCCTGCTAAAGAGGTAGCAGACGAGGAGCGCTATGCACTCATTGGCAGGATGGGTGGTAAATGCTATGTAGCCATTTTCACCTTTAGAGGAGAGAAGATTAGACTCATTAGTGTAAAACGATGCAGAAAGAAAGAGGAGGCAAATTATGAGCATTACAGCAAAAGAGTTTGATGAGAGATTTGAAAAAGAGGATATTAGCGATCTACTCGATTTTGACGTGGCAAAATCTATTAAAGAGTTAAAAAAACCAGCTATGAAAAAGATTAATATCGATTTGCCTACCAACATTCTGGAGCTAATCGACAAAGAAGCCAATAAGATAGGCGTTGCACGTCAAGCGCTGCTCAAAGTGTGGATTGTGGAGCGGCTCAAAGATGAATTGGCCAAACCTTTATAGAAATAACTACAGCTAAAAAACATAAAGTGCATAAGTATTGGAATAAAACACTAGCAGCATCACTTCAACTTCTTATCTCTATGCGATCTTCTTACGATTAAGATATAAAAGTGGAAGCTATTTAGGAAAATGGCATTACTTAAAATATTGATAAATTCGTGGCGCGCCCGAGAGGATTCGAACCTCTGACCTACAGAACCGCAATCTTAAGGCATATTTAAGATTAAAGTTGATTTGAGTTGATATAGCCCTATTTATGGGCATTTTATATTTCTTATAAATTGCTTAAAATTGATGATATTTGATAAGAGGGCGACACCCAGGACGACACCCATCGCAAAACTTAAATGCAAAAAACTCTCTCTATCGGAATATAAAAAACTCTAATTTCAGCTAAAACTGCATTTTTGAACCTCTGCCATACATCAACTACCCTCAAAAGGTAATAAAACTTAATCCAAATCAATCCATATCAATCACTATGGTATAATCTACATAATAATACTATTAAGGATACGGTTATGATTACTGCCAACGAGTTAAAAATCAAAGGTATCAAAGCTATCGACCAGGAACTAACAGACAAAAACGAAGCCATTATAACTCATAGAGGTAAGCCTAAATACATAGTCCTAGATATAGAAAAATATGACCAGATAAGAGCTTTGGAGTTGGATCTGCTCTACTTACAGGCACAAGAGGAGATACAAGCTGGCAAAGCCAAGCGTATCGGCACAAAAGAAGAGCTGGAAGATCATTTCAAGAGTCTATAAATGTATGAGCTCGTTTTTACTGAGTCGTACCGCAAAAAAGAGAAGCGTTTTATCAAAAAGCATCCCAATCTCAAAGAGCGCTACAAAAAGACCCTATCACTCTTAATGGATAATCCACACCATCCTAGCCTTAGACTCCACAAATTGCAGGGCAAGCTCAATCAATACTACTCAGCTTCAATTTCCATGAGCTATAGAATTATTCTAGATCTCATCATCACAGATAAAGAGATAATTTTGCTTGATATTGGCAGTCACGATGAGGTGTATTGATGGCTATTAAAAAAAGCGATTATGAGCGTATAGCAGATAATCTCTACATCCAAAAAGGCTACAGCAAAGACCGCCCTACCAAATTCCTCATAGATTTCACCTATAAACGCAAACGTTATCACAAGGTTATCACTATTGACAATCTCCTATGGGACAAAAGAGCGCGCATTAATGAGGCTAAAAAGCAGCTGCAGGCTTACAAAGAGCAGATACTCCAGGGCAAACAGCCAAACAAAAACATCACCATCAACCAGCTTTGGGAGCTTTATGTCACTACCCTTGATAACAAAAAGCGGTGGACTTATGAGCAAAAGCAAAATTATAAAAGATATATCAAGCCGCATATTGGAGAGACGAGAGCCAGCGAGGTGAAGCCCTACCATATCTCTCAAATACTGCAACAGATGAACAGGCAGGGATATAAGCCCAGAACCCAAAAATTAGTATTAAATGCTCTTAAACCGATGTTTTCCTTTGCCTTG
>JALWLR010000287.1 GCA_027084065.1 Helicobacteraceae bacterium
CAAATATCTATGTGGCCATTAAAGTAGCGCTTTTTTATGACATGAGCATAGAAGAGGTGCAGCAAGCGGTACGTAAACTACGGCCGATAGAGCATCGTCTGCAAAAGATAACAGCAGGTGGGAAAATAATCCTCGATGACGGATTTAACGGTAATCTTGATGGTATGAAAGAGGCGATTCGTCTCTGTTCCTTACATGCAGGACGTAAAGTGATCGTTACACCGGGTCTAGTAGAGAGTACGTCAGAGCTCAATGAAGAGCTTATCGAGGCGATTAATGAAGTGTTTGATATAGTCATCGTTACGGGTAAACTCAATGCCGAACTTTTCAAAAAGCGTTTAAATGTTGTAAATCACTACATACTTACCAATAAATCTAAACTGCAAGACCTGCTTGCTGCCCAGACGAAAGAGGGAGATATAATTCTGTTTGCCAATGACGCTCCCAATTTTATTTAAGGAGCGGGGGTGATAGAGAAAATTGTGCGATGGAGTTCCAATCTTACGGCATTTGCGCTGGGAGCTTTGGTGCTGCTGATTGTGTATGATGCTTTGATGCGCTATCTCTTTAGTGCAGGCTCTACCGCACTCCAAGAGCTTGAATGGCATCTTTTTGATGTTGTCATACTTTTGAGTATCGCCTATACGATGCGCTTGGGGGCGCATGTACGCGTAGATATTTTGTATGAGAAGTTTCCGCCTCGCCTACGCCATTGGATAGATATTGTCTCCATTCTTTTTTTCATACTTCCTTTTTCTTTGTTGATTGTCTACATCGGTTTTGGTTTTGTGGAGGTCAGTTTTTTACAAAACGAGGCTTCCAGTGATCCGGGAGGATTGCCCTATAGATGGGTTGTTAAATCACTCATTGTCGTAGCGTTTTTGCTGCTATTTTTAGAGTCACTTCGCTTGCTTGTGCAAAAAATTTCGGAGCTTGGTAGATGAGTGCATTGTTAATGTTTTTTGTGGCACTCTTTTTTCTACTTTTGGGTGTACCTGTAGCGTTTGCTTTTGGTGCTGCAGCGATGCTTTTTGCTCTTTTCCTTCCCTCTTTGGGAATGGATATTTTTCATATATTGCCGTTTCGCATCTATGGCATAATGAGCAACACGACACTTATGGCGGTTCCTCTTTTTATTGCGATGGGGCTTGTTTTGGAAAAGTCCGGTATGGCAGAGAGGCTGCTTTTGAACATGTCTCGTCTTTTTGGCTCTGTTCGCGGCGGGCTTGGAGTGAGTGTCGTGATTGTCGGTGCGATTCTTGCCGCATCGACGGGTATTGTTTCGGCTTCGGTCGTTATGATGAGCATTATCACGCTTCCACTTATGATTCAAGCGGGATATGCCAAAAGTCTTGCAAGCGGAACGATTGCGGCAAGCGGAACACTTGGACAAATTATTCCTCCCTCTATCATATTGATAGTTTTGGGTGATGTAATGAGTGTCAGTGTAGGAGAGCTCTTTTTGGGAGCTGTTTTGCCGGGGCTTGTACTTGTGGGGCTTTATATCCTTTATATACTGCTATATGCTTATTTCAAGCCTGAAGTAGCACCTGCTTTGCAATTTGAAGAGAAAGTGGGTATGAAAGAGCTCTTTTTATCCGTTGTGCCGCCTTTGCTGCTAATGCTGAGCGTTCTTGGGACTATATTTGCAGGTATTGCAAGCCCGACGGAGTCTGCGGCTTTTGGTGTAGTTGGAGGGATTTTTCTTGCATGGATAAATAAAAAACTCGATATTAAGATGGTACGCTACGCTCTTTTTGAGACGATGAAACTCAGTGGGATGATCTTTATGATACTCATCGGTGCGACGGCGTTTAGCCTCGTTTTCAATGAGCTTGGCGGGACGGACTTGATCGTAGAGTATTTCAGTGAAGATATAGGAAATGTCTGGGTTTTCATAGCTGTTTCTATGCTTGCAGTTTTTATTTTGGGCTTTTTTATAGATTTTATCGAAATCAGCTTTATCGTCGTTCCGATTTTGGTTCCTGTCGTAGAGGATTTTGGGATAGACCCGATATGGTTTGCGATTTTGATTGCAATGAATTTACAGGCATCTTTTTTGACGCCTCCTTTTGGATTGAGTCTCTTTTTTCTCAAAGGTGCCGCATCTAATTTGGTTTCGACAATGGATATTTACAAAGGAATCGTTCCTTTTATCTTTTTGCAGTTGCTCGCGCTTGTTTTGGTGCTTCTCTTCCCAGACTTA
>JALWLR010000288.1:0-9398 GCA_027084065.1 Helicobacteraceae bacterium
TAGAGACAAATATAAAATCTTCGGGCATTTTCCCTTTAAACTGCGGCATTGCCTCTCCGATTGTTGCATGAATATACGTTGGGTCAGCAATGACGAACTCTTTTCCTTTTACCTTGATTTTATCTCCGTTTAGCGGGACATATAGTGCCGTCGCCATATGATTTGGATACTTCACACCCAAAACGGGAACGGAGAAAAGCTCTTTGGTCAAAAAAGCATACAAAACGGCTCTGTCCTCACAATCCGATGCTTTGTAGTAAAGCGTCTCCTCTGCAAACATAACCTTTTCGCGCCCAAACTGTTTTTGATCCGTCTCGTATGCAAATGCGGTCTGCACAAAATGCAGTACAATGTTCATAGCCTCCGCAGCTCGCTTGTCATTAATGTACTTTCGAAGTGAAGCGGCAATGCTTGCGTATGTTACAGGATCGACTGCGGCATTGAAAAAAGCTGCATAATCTGCCTGAGGATAGGTAGCGAAAAAATCTATAAGATTTTGATTGTATTTATATGATACTTCATACTTTTTTCCCTCATGAGTGAAACGAAGATGCTTTGTTTTATATACCGGTGCAAATGCAGGCAACTTCGCCAAAGAGAGATCGAACGCTTTTGTAGCTCCGGGATAATTTTGCTTGTAGGAATACACCGAAGTCGGAGCACTTTGATTTCTCAAAGAGAGTACATAAAAACGCTTCGATCCAAACTTGAAGTTGGGTGTAGAGTAGATGATACGTTTGGAGTAAAACATCGTCACGACGCGACCGTTTGCAAGACCCACTTTAACAGCATAACCGAGTTTGTTGAAGACAAACCAGCTAAAAAGATTAGCTTCATCATCATACTTGTAGAGCTTTTTACCGATGGCATCTACAAGCAGGTAGACACCCCAGTCATTGAGCTGCATCGATTTTTTGATCTCTTTTATTTGCTTTATCAAAGAGTTATAATCTGCTGTTGCAACTGTGTCGAAGTAGTTGGTGATTCCCTTTTGATTCGTCGGATAGAACTTCGCTTTTTGAATCTGCTTAGCAACATATATATGCAATGCCGTACCAAAAAAGTTTATATTTAGAGCCGTAGCGTTTTTCATCACTTGCTGCGGATGCTTCGCCGCTACCTCTTTAGGGAGTTTCGGCTGTGGAGGCGTAACTTTTTTCGGCACTTTTATGAGAACTTTCGGCCCCACTTTGGGTACAGGCTTTGGCTCTGCTTTTGGAATTGTAACGGGTTTTGGTTTTTCATACAATGCGGGACTTACAAACTTTTTATACGCCTCCCACTGCGTTTTCAAATACTTCTCAAAGGCTTTGTCTCTTTCATCTTTGAACTTGCTGTAAGCTTGAAGCTGATTTTTCCTAAACTCATTGAATGTTTCTGCATGTAGCATCACACTACATGCAAAAAGCACTACGCTAAAACGGCCAAATAGCCTCCAAAATCTTCGTTCCCCATGCCTGTTTTGTCGCACGATCTACATCCCCCTCTGTTTTATAAAGTATCTTTGCATCACTCATTTGATTGGAGTTGATTTTATTGTACTGGTCTATGTCGTAAGGGCGGATTACCCCGCTTACTTGAATGATCTGTTTTTGATCATCTACCAAAATCTCTCTTCTGCCGGATATAAATATATTGCCGTTACTTAAAACTTTGACAACACGTGCACTGACGGTTGTAGTAAACGAAGCATCTTTCGTTGCACTGCCCTGCCCTTTGAACTGGCTTGACGAATTGGAGTTAAACCCTACTCCGGCAATTCCGTTGAGCCTGCTTACATGTCCATTCATAGCGGCATTGAGTCCTGTTCCGGTAAACGCACCTCCGCCAAGTGCTACGGTATCGGACTCGCTAAGCTGCTTTTGCCCCGTAGTGGAGCTCTTTGCTTTTTCATTTATGACAATTGTAACGATGTCGTTGACCTTCATCGCCTTATGGTCACAAAAAAGAGGATTGTCTCCTTGCCCAAAGATACTTCCAGGGGCATTGAACTCGCTTTTTTCCTCTTTTGCAGGCATCTGTTCGACATACTTCGGCGGCTCAAAGTCGATTTTTGGGTCTGTCAATTTTGCCGTACAGCCGTCAAACAACACTATAACATATAAAAAAGTAAAAATAGATAAAACAGTTTTTCGCATAGATGACTCTTCTCTTTAGGGATTGTTCGCTATAATGCCACTAGCAAAAAAAGTACCAAGGATTGCATGTGAGCATAAAAGAACAAATTTTACAAGACCTAAAAACCGCTATGAAAGAAAAAGATGTCCAAAAACGAGACGCATTGCGACTACTTAGCAGTGCTTTCAAACAAATAGAAGTCGACGAACGCAAAGAACTCAGCGATGAAGATGTTATTAAAATCATTCAAAAGCAGCTCAAACAACGAAACGACTCTATCGAACAGTATCAAAAAGCGGGACGTGACGACCTTGCGCAAAAAGAGCAACTTGAAATAGACTACTACCGTGTCTATCTGCCCGCTCAACTCAGTGATGAAGAGCTCGAAGCGGCCGTTTTGGCAATCATAGAAAAAACAGGTGCTTCCTCTATGAAAGATATGGGAAAAGTAATGGGAGCGGCAACAAAAGAGCTCGCAGGCAAAGCGGAAGGGAAAAGAGTAAGCGCGTGTGTTAAAAAGCTTCTTGCTTCTTAGACGCAGCGACTACAACCTTGTTTCTTCCATCCTCTTTGGCTTTATAAAGCGCTTCATCGGCTCGCATGAACCATGAAGAGAGCGTATCTTCTTCTTGCAATTGTGCCACGCCGCATGAGAGTGTCACTTTACCGATGTTTGGAAATGTTCTGGCAGCGAGCTGCTGGGTAATTTTCTTTGCGACGGCATAAGCTTTTTGCTTATCTGTCATAGGCAGTAAAACAGCAAATTCCTCTCCTCCCCATCGTGCAACTATGTCCGATTCTCGCGTGTTTTCTTGCAATATATTGGCAATTTGCTTCAATACGGCATCACCCGCAAGATGTCCATGAATGTCATTAACACGCTTGAAGTGATCTATATCACAAATAAGCAAAGAAACATCCATTTGATTGCGCTTGAATTGGTGCATAAACAGTTCTGCATACTCTGTAAACTTGTAACGATTATACAAACCCGTAAGCTGATCGCGTACAGCCATCTCCTCTATTTCCATCTGATGCTTTTTATATTTTGTTACATTACTGGAAGTTATGACAACCGCTTTTTTCCCTTTATAACGAGCAAGCTGCATAACTGCATGTATATAATAAGGGTTTCCATTTTTGTCTCTTAATTCAAATACGTCATCGAAACTCTCCTCTTTTTGGAGTGTAGTTTTAATTTGCTCTATTCGTTTTTTATCAATTGTCGGATGCACAACATACAATGGTGTTCCCATCAGTTCCTCATAGGAATAGCCATTTATCTCAAGTGCAGCCTTGTTCGCGTACAGATACTCTGCACTTTCAAAGTCCAAAATGGCCACGGCATCTTTTAAATATTCCAATATATTTTTCAACTCTTTGCTATGGAGTTGCGATACAAAAAGTTTTCTAGCCGTTTTTTCCATTATGTATGCAGCTATAAAGCCTATGACAACTCCCGATGCCAATGTATAAGCACTCATAACAAAATCATCCCAAGAAACGGCATATAAAAAATTCAAATTAAAAAAGAAAAGCAAAAGAATTAAAGATATAAAAAATGAAAACGCAAAAGTGATGCCATACATCGTAGAAATCACAAAAAATGGCAGAAGAATATCTACTAAAAAAAATGTCCTATCCGCCGTCGTGATGTTATACATTATTAGCGGTGTACTCCCTGCAAGTAAAGCTGCTAAGAAAAGAATCTCTACCTGATACTGCTCATACCACTCTTTCCTCGCCGCATACAATAAGAAAAAAGGTCCACTCAAACCAATGACTGAAATAAAAAGCAGTTTCTCTAAATCTTTTCCAATCAATATATATACAAGAGGGACATAAGTAAAATATAAAAATACAACTACCTTCGCCGTCAAAATATTTTGCTCTTTATGCAGTCGCAAGTACTCATTATTGTACTGCTCCTCTAACATTTCATCACCAAAGGCTAAGCCGAAAAGTTCATTGATTTTAATAATTATCTTCTGCAATTTAATTTTTCCAAAAAAAATACTCTCTTTTAAAATATTATACTAAAGAGAAGAAAATATTTTTTTGATGAGAATCATAAAAACAAACAAAATTGACTCGGTTTTACACTTATGGTTCTCTTACTATCTTCATAAGTGCATCAAAACTATCGACAATGTCGTATTTCACGCGGTTTGAAGTGATTTTCTCAAAAAAGCGTCTTGCACACTCTATCTTCATCAAATGCTATCGCCCAGTCGGGGTTATACTCTCCAACGGGTGTGGGGATAAAAAAGCTTGATGGAAGTTTGGCATACACCACCACTTCGTTGGCGCTATCAAGCTCCTTTGCAAACTCTGTTTCTGTCTTTGAGTCACTTGCCAAAAACTCATACACATGTTTCTTTACCTCTTCAAGCCTTGAAGCTTCATAACTTTTTAAAGCACTCGACAACCGCTTCTACCGCGTCTGCTTGATATTTTTGATGCTTAAAGCGTATCTTCATAGTTTTCTACCCTTTAAATGTTAAACAAACTACTCTTTTTTTAACATTCCCTTGTAATATGTTAAAATTTTTCGATTTTTTTAACATATCTATTTTTGCGTATTGTTAGCGATACACAAAATACTTTTTGTATCGCAGAACAAGGAATACGATACAGAAATCAAAATTTACCCCGTCTATCGGCAATCTCCAAAAGCTTCTCAAACGAGTAAATATCCGGTTGTCTCCCTTTACCTTCTCTGACAATATGCAATATATTATTATCTCGTAGTTGTCGCAACAAGCTCAAAACTGTATGCTTATGAATATTTGTGCGCTTGATAAAATCACTGGTACTAAATATCATACTTAACATGTAAAAATTATAGAGTGTTTCAAAAGAGTAAAAAATGGTGTAGAAAGAAAGATTTGAAAAAAATTTACCCTAAAAATTGTATTTTTTTAAAAGAAAGTGTATAATTATACACACTTTTAAGAAAGGTTGACTATGAATACTGTTCGATTAAATATCACTTTGCCAGAATCTCTTAATGATGAAATGAATCATTACGCAAAAGAGTTAAAAGAGAAAAAAAGTCACATTATCGCTTCGGCTCTTGATATGTATTTCGACTATATCGATTTAAAGGAAGCTGAAAAAAGATTAGAAAGCAAAGAATCGACTTTAACGCTTGATGAGATGAAAAAAGAGTTAGGATTATAATTTGTTCTCTTTAGAATTTTCTAATTCTACAAAAAAAGATTTAAAACGCATCGATAAACATTATCAAATGTTTATACTTGATTCTTTAGAGGAGTTTGTAAAAAATTTTTCCTCCGACTATGAAGCCTCTTTAATTGCAACCGGTAAAATAAAAAAACTTCAAGGTCAAAAAGAGATTTTGTACCGTTTGAAACTTCGATCATATAGAGTGATTTATAAAAAACTTGATGATAAACTTGTTATTTTAGTTGTGCGCATAACTACCCGTGAAGGTGCTTATAAGTAACGCCAATTCCAAAAACAAGTGCAATTCAGTAAAGTTTAATAATGAAGAAAGCTAGATAAATCCCTATTTTACGAGGTTTCAAGTGTATTTGGAAATTAAAAAATGATTAAAAGGTAAATAATGGTAGAGGCTTCTGGTGATACTGATTGCGGTGCAGTTTGGTTATTTACATAAAAAATCTCTCGCCTTTTTGGCGAGGATTAAAAGAGTGTTTTTTTTTAGTTTACTACCTATCAAAAAGGTTTGATATTTTCAATTTGTTGTTCAATCAGTATTTTTTAATAATATTGTAAAGCTATCATTTCAAGCGATATAGCAATTATAATTATAATTCCATATTTGGATTTAACGCCAAAAAATGAGCGCCTATTTTCATATTCACTGCGTTTTTCTTGTTGTTGTACAACTTTGTAGTTTAAAAGTTCCAAATTAGCTAAAACCTCTGGCGGCATTTCACTACTTCTTTTTGGAGAGATAGGTTTTCTTGTTTTGGCAACTTCTTTTAGCAAAGCATCGGCTTCGTAGATTAGTTTCATTCTTGGATTTGGTCTATTAGCAGTTCTTATTGCATCTTGTATCAATTTTTTTTCCTCTTCGCTAAACTCAAACCGTCCCAACACTCTTTCAGCGGAGCCGTTTTTGAAAAACTCTATGGTTATTTGCTTTTCGATATCCATTGATTATTCCCATCAAAAGTTTGTATAAAAAAATGATTTGTAATATTATAAACATTAGGATATTACATTAGCCTTATTATTTTGTTGCAGTAGCTTTAAAAACAAAATCAAAAAAAAAAGCAAAAACATCTCTCTACCGCCGTCGTAACCGGTACTACCAAAGAATTCCTAATGCAGTTGCTCCAAAAATCATTTTTCATATACTTCACTTTCTATGCGTATATCATAATTTTTATAGCCACTCCATCTTCATCCCATTTTAGCTTTCTTATCTGTGCAAAGAGTTCTACGCCAAAGTCTAACATCTGTGAGAGAAAAAGATTATGTCTTGCCGGTATATAACCAAGTTTCTCACCTTTTAGTGTTGTTACTTTGACCGCTTTTTCATCGTGTGGATTCTCTTTTTCTCTGACAAGCTTCACATCATCGCCGATTTGTAGAGTATAAAAGATTTCGGTAATGTTGGCTGCGTACTGTGTACCTGCAAGATAAATGCTCCCCACAAATCTCCCTTTTGTCTCATCCGGCAGGTAAACTTCGCTTAGATAATGACACAAAAGCCTTGCACACTCTTTTGCAAGTGATGAAGTAGAAAAGGCAAGCGTATCATTTTCTATTCTAAAAAGCTTTTTGTATTCTGTTATCTCTTCAAGTGTAATACTCTCTTGCTCAAGAAGATTTTGGAAATAATCAAAAAGCTCTTTAAATTCGTCCGTTTCCTCCTGAGTCTTGCTTACCTTTTTTTGCTGCGCAAGCGGCATTGCCTCTATGAGTGTTTTGAAATGGTTTTCCAATGTGTATCTTTTTATCAACATCGCACATCCTTTCTATTTTTGTGTTATTATGCGCTACTAAAAAGACAGCGTGATGTCCGAAAAGGAGCATTGATGGCAAAATTGCAAGATTATGACAAAATACTCACTCGACTTACTATCATACTACAAAGACTCTATGAGGGTGAAGTTCTTGGAGTAAAAGAGTTGGCAGAAGAGTTCAATGTCTCTACAAAGACGATACAACGAGATTTCAATGAACGACTCATTCGCTTTCCTATAGAAAAAATAGGTCATAAATGGAAAATGCAAGCCGGGCATAACCTCACAAAGGAGCGTAGTGCCGAAGAAGTTTTGGTTATTGAGATGCTTGAGAATATTGCCAAAAGTATTGGAGCCGGATTTGGAGCAAAAGCAAGACATCTCTTTTCAAAGCTTCAAAATCCCATCCATAGTCCAATCTACTCAAAAACTATCATTGAAGATATCTCCGACAAACTTGAACTGTTTCAAAAAGTGGAACAAGCATTGGAGCATAATAACACCGTTACATTTGAATATACCGGCAAAAAACGCCATATACGCCCATATAAAATAGTCTCTTTTGAGGGATACTGGTATCTTTATGGCGAAGAGTTACCGGAAGAAAAACTTAAAACCTTTTACTTTAAAGATATCGTTCATTTAAAGGTGACAAAAGAGCATTTCACACCAAAATCACAAAATTACAAAGTATTAGAAAGAGCCATAAATGCCTGGTTCGAGCCAAATAACGAAAGTTTCGAGGTAACACTGCACGCATCTGCATCCATAGCAAAATATTTCCAGCGCCGTCCACTTGCTATCACACAAAAGATTGTCAAACTCTATAAAGATGGGAGTATGGATATATCCGTATTGGCGACATCAAACAATGAGGTACTCCATGAAGTAAAACGCTGGATGCCTGATTTAGTAGTGATAGACCCGCAACAGTTAGCAAAAGAGGCGAAAGATATCGCTCAAAAATTTATAACCCAACAAGAAAAACAGACATAACGCTGTCTATAAGTCATAGTAAAATACAACAAAAAGGGGTTTCTATGGAGATTGTTGTCTTTCTTGTAGTGCTTATCGCATTTGCTGCATTTATCGCGCTTATCGTCAAAGTCGGCGAAATGGCATTTCGCAATCCTCTTGCTTTCTTGTTTGCGCTTATTGGCTTTGGCTTTTTGTTTGGAGATGATGATTGTGATTGTGATATGTAAGCATACAATCTTTTCATTTCACTATCTTCATCAATGCATCAAAACTATCGACAATGTCGTATTTCACGCGGTTTGAAGTGATTTTCTCAAAAAAGCGTCTTGCACACTCTATCTTCATCTCTTCGATTTTACGAAGCTGGATTTTTGAGATACCCCCTTTGGTTTCGGCTACAAAAAAGATATGCTTCACACTCCCTTCATCAAATGCTATCGCCCAGTCGGGGTTGTACTCTCCAACGGGTGTGGGGATAAAAAAGCTTGATGGAAGTTTGGCATACACCACCACTTCGTTGGCGCTATCAAGCTCCTTTGCAAACTCTGTTTCTGTTTTTGAGTCACTTGCCAAAAACTCATACACATGTTTCTTTACCTCTTCAAGCCTTGAAGCTTCATAACTTTGAGGAACAAATATATCTTCAAGAGTGTAACTTCCCTCTTGCTTGTCATACGAGAGGTGCTCTACAACCTTCATAGCCTTTTGCTCATTGATGATGCGCACGCACTCACGCACAAACTCTTCGGGATTCTTTTTAAAGTTGGCGAAGGTTTTTTGACTTATGGCTTGCAAAATCTTGGCGATTGTCTTTCGAGTTAATTTCGTAGCAAGCGCTATCTCACCGATAAGGTCGTAGCGAACAGATGAATATATCGATACTTGCTCTTGCTCTGTTTTACTCTCTGTCTGTTTAAGAGCTTGGGTATGTTTCAAATCCTCTGCGCTTATATCGCTTTGCATCTCACCCGTTACAACTTTATAGGAGATAGAAGCTACTTTTAACTCTCTATCAAGTGCGTTTATAGCACTTTGGATGAGTTCATCACTATCAAAATCAACCGCATAAACCGCTTTTTTATTGATATGCTCCCACAGTGCCAAAAACTCTCTTTTATGGAGATTTCCCTTGTTAAGAGGATTGCTTTTTTTACTAAATTCATTTTCGATTTTTGGCAAGTTGGCATCACTGACAACGGAATCGACAAGCAAGAAAACATGCTCTTTTATAGGTTCAAGCTCCTCTGGCAAAGGTGCAAGCCTGCCTTCCTCTTTTGCTTTTACGAACTCTGGTGTAAGATGTTTTTTCATATCAACATAGCCGTTTCGGATAAGATAAGT
>JALWLR010000288.1:9408-9632 GCA_027084065.1 Helicobacteraceae bacterium
CCTCTTTCTAAAGGTCGTCTCCGTTTGTGGATGGGAATTATAGGAAAAGAATGCTTAAGGGGAGCTTAAATAAAGCAATGATCTGATAAAAAATTTCTAAGTAATCAATAAAATTTAATTTCATATTCATTTCCATAACCCACAATAACTTTTTCAACATAGTTTTTCAAATTTTCAGTAGAAGTATAAGCTTCCAAATCAATCCAATAATATTTCATGAATTT
>JALWLR010000289.1 GCA_027084065.1 Helicobacteraceae bacterium
CGTGTACGTGAACTTGCCAAAGGGTGTGCGGAGCTTTACAAAGCTCAAGAGCAAGAGCGCCTAAAAAGGGTGCAGGCGTAGCGGTGGAGACGCTGATCGGTCAGATAGACCGCATCCTCTATGCAAATGAAGAGGGCTTTATGGTAGCCCTTTTAAAAAGCGGCGAGAAAGTAAGCGGCATTTACTATGAAAGTGACCCCTCTCATATAAAAGGCTCTGCCGTCACGCTCAAAGGACGGTGGGAAGAGCATAAAAAATATGGTAAAACCTTCCAATTCGATTCTATCAAAGTCAATCAAAACGAACTCTTCTTTTTTTTAAATAAAATTGTCAAAGGCTTTACGAAAAAGACGGCTGCAGAGCTTATAGAGCATTTTGGACCTGAAGAGCTTGTTAGCATTCTTGATAACGACATCGAACGATTACTAGAGTTCAAAGGTATCAAGGAAAAACGCCTTAAAAAGATAAAAGAGTCGTGGAAAAAGTTTCGTTCCATGCGGGAGATAGGGGAGTTTCTCTCTCCTTACGATGTTACACCGGCACTCCTTACTACAATAGCCTCTGCACTTAAAGATGTGGACGAACCCTGCACGAAAATCAAAAACAATCCCTACATATTGACTAACATAAAGGGTATAGGTTTTAAAACGGCTGATGAATTGGCACTCAAAATGGGAATAGAGCCAGAAAACGAAAATCGTATCGGCAGTGCTATGGAGTATGTGCTGCAAAACTACTGTGAAGCGGAAGGAAACAGCTGTGTGGAAAAAAGGGTGCTGTTTGAGCAGTTGGACGAGCTACTTGGATTTGTGAACAAAGAGTCTCTTTATGAGAGCATACTTGTTATGAAAGTTGCTAAAGAGGAGATACAGCCTCTTTCTTCAAACCGTCTCTCTCCACGCAGGCTTTATGAAGCGGAGAAGTTTTTGTATGACGAGTTTCAAAGACGTGCCAAACTGCAAGGAGAGAGGCTTGCCAAAAATTTCGATGCTTTTTTGAGTGAGAGCTCTTTTAAACTTGGAGAAGAGCAGCGTAAAGCGGTCGAGACAATCAACGACGGTGCGAAAATTCTTTTTCTCGTCGGTTATGCGGGAACGGGAAAAAGTACAACCTCTAAGACGATTTTGGAGCTTTTAAATCTTCGTTATACAAAAGAGGAGATTATGACCTGTGCATTAAGCGGTATCGCCGCGCAGCGTATTGCCGATACGACGGGCTATGAGAGTGCGACGATTCAGAGTCTACTTGTCAAACATGAAGAGCGTGACACACTGCCTTACAAAGTGTTGCTTGTCGATGAAGCAAGCATGATAAACTCCGCACTTTTTGCACGCATTCTTGCTAAGGTGGACAAAGATGCTACACTCATTGTCGTAGGCGATGATGCACAACTTCCACCTATAGGGGCTGGGAATGTTTTAAGTGACGTACTTTCGCTTGAGTTGACACCCATTGTGAAGCTGACGAAAATTTACCGTCAAAGCGAGGAGCAGGCAATCACGCTCATTGCCAACGATATACGCAAAGGAGTTGTCCCTGAGTATAGAAAAAAGTATGAGGATTTTCACTTTATCGATGTCAGTATTCCCAACTACTATGCTTTGAAAAATAGCCTTTCACAAAAGGAGCTTCAAGAGGTTCGTGAGCGAAATCATCAAAACATCATTGCCGAAATGCTGCATTTGGTTGTCGGCTCTATAGAAAAAGCTCGCTACAGGCTTAACAATAAGCAGATTAAAGAGTATTTGAACTATTTTCAAGTCATTACCCCGATGAAGGGGGGAACGCTTGGTGTGAACAATCTTAACAAAATACTTCAAGAGTACTTCAATCCAAATCCGAAAAAGTGCATAAAGCGCGGCGAGAGGGAGTTTCGGCTTATGGATAAGGTCGTGCATGTAAAAAATGAGAATATGACCTCATGGAGTGCGGAGGAGTTTAAAAACGGCGAAGAGAGTTCGCAAAGACGTGTTTTTAACGGGATGAGCGGCTTGTTGTTTAAAATAGAGAGTGATGAAGAGTTGGCATATGTTTACTATCCCAATGAAGATATGGTTGTAGTGTATGATTTCGATGAGGTGCGTAACTTACTTGAACTCTCCTATGCTCTGACGATTCACAAAGTTCAGGGAATGGAGTATGACATCGTCGTGATGCCTATGAGCTTTTCGCATTA
>JALWLR010000290.1 GCA_027084065.1 Helicobacteraceae bacterium
GATGAGTTGATGGTAGGTGGAACACCGACAGTCTATTTTAACGGTGAGTACGACAAATCAAAACACAAATACAAAAATGCGAAGTGATACAATGGGACAGAAGATAGTTATAGCCACACGAAAGTCTCAGCTTGCGCTGTGGCAGGCGTATCATATAAAGGCACAAATAGAAAAAGAATTCCCCGATATAGAGGTTTCACTCAATGAAATAGTCAGTAACGGAGACAAAGTTCTTGATCGTCCTTTGGCACTCATAGGTGGAAAAGGGCACTTTACAAAAGAGCTTGAAGAGGCTATGCTACGCGGTGAAGCCAACCTTGCAGTACACAGTCTAAAAGATGTTCCCACCTACATTCCCGATGGACTTGAGCTTGCCGCTATTACTAAAAGAGAAGATCAAAGTGATCTTTTTTTGTCTCATAAATACGCAACTTTAGAAGAGCTTCCAAAAGGTGCTGTCGTCGGTACGACAAGCCTGCGCCGAAGAATGCAACTGCTACGTATGCGTCCCGATCTTAGGTTGAAAGATCTTCGCGGCAATGTCAATACACGTCTTCGCAAATTGGCAGAAGGGGAGTATGATGCCATTATTTTAGCCTATATTGGACTCAAGCGTCTTGATCTTTTAAAAGATATTCCACATACACAAAAACTGCCACTGGAGATGATGATTCCGCCGATGGGACAAGCATCTCTTGGTATCGAGATAGTTGCAAACGATTCTTTGGCAAAGAGAGTGGCAGAGAATCTCAACGATGCCCAAACAGCATTGTGTACGCAAATAGAGCGCGATTTCATTGCGGCAATAGGAGCTGGATGCTCCGCACCTGTTGCTTGTAATGCGTACATGCAAGACAATGAGGTTATTTTTCGGGTAATGCTTGGTTTCCCGGATGGAAGTCGCATAATGCAGCAAGAGTTAAACGCTATGAAAGATGAAGCTAAGGGTCTTGGTAAAAAAATGGCAGAGTTGATGATAGCACAGGGCGCTTTGGAGCTTTTGGAAGAGGCCGAAGAGACAGCTTTTAAAGATGAGATGCCGCAGCGTTTGTAGGAGAAGAGTGTGAATTTACAAAAAACCATAGAACTGCTGAAAAAAAATGATGAGCTACGTGTCATAGAGGAAGAGCTTGATATCTATTTGGAAATCCCACATCTTGCTTATGCGGAAGTGAAAAAAGAAAATGGCGGAAAAGCGCTTCTTTTTACTAATGTAGTGGATGCCAAAAGCGGACGTCGGTTTGAAGAGGATGTTTTGATGAATCTTTTTGGCTCGTATCGCCGGTGCGAACTGCTCTTTGGCAGAAGTATCGAAAGTGTCGCCGATGAGATTGAAAAACTTATGCATCTCAAGCCGCCTGCTGGATTTATGGAAAAACTCTCAATGGCAAAAGAGCTCTTCTCTCTTAAAGATATTTTTCCAAAGCGTTTAAAAGGCAAAGGGGAGTGTCAACAGATAGTCAAAGAGGGAGATGAAGTAGATCTGTACGAACTTCCCGTTTTGACGACATGGGAAGGAGACGGTGGACCATTCATTACGATGGGGCAGGTCTATACACAGAGTCTTGATGGGGATCTTGTCAATCTCGGTATGTATAGACTACAGGTGTATGATAAAAATCATTTGGGTATGCACTGGCAAATACACAAAGATTCCTCTCACTTTTTCGATCAGTATCAAAAAGTGGGAAAAAAGATGCCGGTTTCCATCGCCATAGGCGGAGATCCGCTCTATACTTGGTGTGCCACGGCACCACTGCCCTACGGTGTCAATGAACTTCTGCTTTACGGACTTGTAAAAAAAGAGCCTGCACAGCTGGTTCGCTCGCTGACAACTCCATTGTATATTCCAAAAGATGTAGATTATGTCATAGAGGGATGGGTCGATCCTGAAAAATTTGCAATAGAGGGACCCTTTGGCGATCATACCGGTTACTATACACTCCAAGAGCCCTATCCTGTTTTGGAAGTTAGCTGCATAACGAAAAAGAAAAATCCAACCTACTTGGCAACAGTTGTCGGAAAACCGCCGCTTGAGGATAAGTATATGGGATGGGCAACGGAGCGTATTTTCCTGCCGCTTTTAAAAACGACCGCGCCGGATCTTATAGATTATCATATGCCCGAAGCGGGAGCGTTTCATAACCTGATACTTGCAAAGATGAAGCCTCTTTATAAAGGACATGCTAAACAGTTCATGCATGCATTTTGGGGTGTAGGACAGATGAGCTTTGTCAAACATGCAATTTTTATGGATGAGAATGCTCCGCAACTGGAGAACTATGAATCGGTGGCAATGTATATACTCGATAGGCTCTCTCCAAACTCTTTGTTTGTCAGTGAAGGGGTTTTGGATGCGCTCGATCACTCCTCTTGTGAATCACTTGTCGGTGGGAAGCTGGGGATAGATGTGACTTCCACGAAAGTTCTCTCTGATAAACCCGTTTTAATGGGTAATGAAGAGCTTTTAAAAAAAGTGCAAGAGCTCGTACCCGAAGCGGTAGGACTCAATCAATTTATGCGAATGACACGCAATCCCGTAACAGTTATCGCTGTTGAAAAAAGAAGAAATCTCAAAGAGTGTTTCGAGGCGCTTGTTCCTTTGAGTATGCATCTTAGAGTTGTAATTTTTGTTGATAAAGAGAAAAACGATCTTTTCAATCCCTATATGCTTATATGGAGAGTCGCAAATAATATCGATGCAAAACGTGATCTGTTTGTATCGGGGTTGATGATGGGGCTTGACGGTACGAACAAAAATGAGCTTGACGGCTATACGAGAGAATGGCCGGGTGATGTGGAATGTACACCGGAAGTGATTACACGTTTGAAGGAAAAAGGTGTTTGGGATTTGGATGATGCTTTATTAGATAAGTATCAATTATAGGACATTTTTCCCGTATTGTTTCTATCTAAGCCGAATATAATCTTCGATGATGTAAGATAAAAGTAATGAATCGGGGAATGCCCCTAAAGGTACGGGAATGACAAAAAAAGCTTTTCTTTTAATGGTTTCGTTTGCATTTATATGGTCGCTGAACCTGCATGCCGCGTCGTATAAAGGGCAGAGAGTTTTTTCAAAACGCTGTGTCAAATGTCACGGTAGACAAGACTTTATAGAGAGTAAAACGCGAAGAGAGTGGAAAAAACTAATGAGAAAGAAAGGGAAAAAACTCGTAGAAATTCATCTCAAAAGTGAAAAAGCGAAAAAATCATGGAAATATTTTAAAAGCAAACGTTTTCAAAGAAAAGCCAAACATCTCAAAGATTTTCTCGTAGAATACGCAAAAGACAGCGGTCGCGTTCCTGCATGTAACTAAAAGAGGAGAGCTTCCCTCTTTTTTCTTTTACCTATCTGATTTTAAAAAAATCAACATTCAAAACAATTTATTGCAAAAGGATAGTTTTTATGATAAATAAAAACGATTTTACCGATGGTCTTCTTGGTTTTTTAGATGCTTGCGTAACACCTTTTCACGCTGCAGCAAACATTGGTGCGATGTTGGACAATGCCGGTTTTATTAGGCTATATGAAGAGCTTTCATGGGAGCTTGAAGAGGGTGGAAAATATTATGTTATACGAAACGATTCCTCAGTTGTCGCTTTTACCTATCCTAAAAGAAAAGATTATGTCATTGTCGGTGCACATACGGACTCTCCGACACTCAAACTCAAGCCTAAACCTGTTTTAAAAGAGCATGGGGTTGTCAAATTTGCCGTAGAACCCTACGGAGGCTTGCTGCTCAATCCATGGTTTGATCGTGATCTTTCTTTGGCAGGGCGTATAGGCTATCTGGATGAAAACAACATTATAAAAACGCATTTGGTTGATTGGAAAAAGCCTCTTGCCGTGATTCCTTCGTTGGCGATTCATCTTGATGAGAAAGCGAACAAAGAAAGAACGGTTAATAAACAAACAGACATTATGCCTATAGTGCAAACAGGCGAGGAATTTGATTTTGAAAAATTTCTCACTGAACGTCTACATGCAGAAGGAGTAGAAAAAATAGAAGCCCTATATGCACATGAGCTAAATCTCTACGATACGCAAAATGCCGAATATATAGGAGTGAAAAATGATTTCATAGCTTCTGCCAGATTGGACAATTTGCTGAGCTGTTATGTGGGACTTGTCGCAATGTGCAGCGTAGATGCCACATCACCTTTGATGTTTGTTGCAAACGATCATGAAGAGGTGGGTAGTGAAAGTACAAGTGGAGCTGGTGGAAATTTTTTCGAGAGTGTTTATAGAAGAATTTTTCAAGATTATGAGTCCTTTATCCAAAGTGCGAGAGTATCGACACTTCTTTCTTGCGACAATGCACATGCAATACATCCTAACTATCCACAAAAGCATGAACCCTCACATGCACCACACATGAACCGAGGTGTCGTTATAAAAGTCAATGCAAATCAGCGATATGCCTCCAATACAAAAACAATCTCAAAGTTTCTCAACGTCGCCGAATCCGTCGGTGCAAAAACGCAGTATTTTGTTACTAGAAGCGATATGGGATGCGGTTCGACGATAGGTCCAATAACAGCCACACGCCTTGGTATAGAGACGATAGATGTTGGATTGCCGACTTTGGCTATGCACTCCATAAGAGAGCTTGCCGGGCGAGAGGACGCATATGAACTTTATAAAATAATTTTGGGATATGCTCACTTATGATCACTCAAGAAGAGCTTGCTATACTCATCGAGCAGACCTATAAAGTAGAGAAGGAGTTTAGTGAGCTCAAACGCTCATACGCTTCTTTGCAAGATACGGTTGAAAAAATCGTTGAATTTTTGCCCAATGCGCTGTGGGTACTCAGCCAAGACGGAAGTGTCTTTTTGCAAAATTCTCAGGCAAAAAAGCTTGGCTCACTCATTGAAAAACTTGATTATAGAGAAGATGATTATGAAATTACCTATGAGGGGCGCTCTTATTTGATAAAAAGTTCGCGCTACAAAGATAAAACGATGATAAGCGCAACGGATATAACGGAGCAAAAAAGAAAAGAGAATCTTGCAACGATGGGGCAAATGGCAGCACATCTTTCTCATGAAATTCGCAATCCCATAGGGTCTATCTCTTTATTGACATCCACCTTGAAAAACAGAGTTGTAAAAGAGAATCTTCCCATTGTCGAAGAGATTCAAAAATCGGTTTATCGTATCGATAGAATTATCAAAGCTACACTGATGTTTTCCAAGGGTGTCGAAGCGCATAAGAGTCCATTTTTGTGGGAGGAACTAAAAAAAGATCTTCTTGATGCTGTGAGTTACTACGGCTATACAAAAGAGATAGAATTTGATTTGCCTACACAAAAATTTATTCTCAATGCAGATAAAGACCTGCTTGAAATGATGTTTATGAACTTTTTAACAAACGCTATAGATGCCATAGAACTTAGTGACGATGAAAGCGGAAAGATCGAAATGCGCTATGAAAACGATGGGAATTATCATATCTTTACAATACATGACACCGGTATTCCCATAGAGCATCCCGAAGAACTTTTTGAAGCCTTTAAAAGTACAAAAGTAAAAGGCAATGGCCTTGGGCTGATACTCAGTAAACAGATTGCCCAGGCACATGGAGGAGATGTAACTTTGCTTACCGGCAATAAAAAACTTTTTCGTATTACGTTACAAGTATAGCTAAAACAGATTCAATAAATATAAAAAATTATTATAATGCTTAATTAAGAATATATTGGATAGAATTTCGGGAAAAAGAGATAGTTCCTATGTTACACTCCTGTCCCATCAATTTTCAAACCTACGATGCTACCGTCGCTAGAGTCACATCATTTGTGATGGCGTTATGTATCGCCTTGTATTTGCAAAGCGGTCTTGTTATCTTTGTCTGGATTGCTCTTTTGGATATTGGCGTGCGTCTCTTTTTCGATAAACGCTTTTCTCCTTTTTATCATGTAGCACTCTTTGTCAAAGAGCGACTCGGTTTAAAAAGTGTCAAAAAAGATGGTGCTTCAAAAAAGCTGGCAACCTATTTTGGTTTGTTCTTTTCTTCTGGAATTATTCTTTTTCATTTGTTACATGCAGAATTAGGAGTAGTGCTTCTTTCGTCAATCTTTATTGTTTGCCTGCTTTTAGATGCCTTTTTCGATTTTTGCCTTGGATGCAAAATCTATTATGTTATAAAAAAAATATATCCGTCATTTATGGAATGAATCAAAGTGTCACTGTTGTGGCAGAGGTATTTAACTTATTAGGTTATCATGTTTAGGAAAATCTATAACAAGGAGGCAGTAATGTCTAAAGTAATACCATTGGCAAATACGGACAAAGGGATCATCACGATCACAAAAATAGAAAAACCTTATGGAGAAAACAGTAAACCAGTTGTAAGTGTCGGCATAAGTCTTAACGGCGATGCGGAAAATCCAGACTGGAAAGCACATATACCGCTTGAAAACATAGATGAAGTATGTGAAGCGGTTAAAGAGGCTGCAAAGTCGTAAAACTAGGAAAAAAGCGTATTACGCTTTTTTCTCTGCTACAAACTCTGCTATACGTTTAATTCCTTCACGAATATTCTCTATACTGCTTGCAAAACTGAAACGAAAATACCCTTCACTTCCAAAACCGACACCTGGTACGATGGCAACTCCTTTACTCTCAAGAAGTTCTTTGGAAAATGAGAGAGAATCGTTGCTGATTTGTTTGATATTGACAAACAGATAAAATGCACCGTCGGGTTTGAGTACGCTTAGTCCATCTATCTCGTTAAAGAGCTTGACGGCTTCGTCGCGTCTTTTTTTGAATTCTGTTCGCATCATTTCTATATCGGCATCGGCTTGACCGTTAAGACCGGGAATAGCCGCTTTTTGCGTGATGGAACAGATATTGGAAGTACTTTGACTTTGTAGCTTTTTTGTCGCTTTGATAAGCTCTGTATGCGCACTTGCCATATATCCAAAACGCCATCCCGTCATCGCGACCGATTTGGAAAGACCGTTGATTGTGATTGTGCGATTGAACATATCTTCACTTATGGAAGCAGTAGAGCAAAATTCTCCATCATAAGTCAGCTTTTCGTACATCTCATCGCTTGCTACAAGAATGTCCGTCCCTTTGAGTACTTCAGCAAGCGCTTCGAGCTCTTTTTTCGAGTAGATCGCACCTGTAGGGTTCGAAGGAGATGTAAGAATAAGCATCTTTGTTTTAGGTGTAATAGCCTCTTGAAGCTGTTTTGGAGTTATTTTAAACCCGCTAGAGTCGTCGGTATGGACGGCAACTGGTTTTCCGCCGCTGTACTTTACAAGTTCCGGGTAGGTTACCCAGTAAGGAGCTGGAATAATCACTTCGTCTCCATCCTCTATAGTTGCTTGAAAGAGGTTGAAAAGGGAGTGTTTCGCTCCGTTGTTGACGATGACCTGGTCAAGTTCATATTCTAGGTTGTTATCACGTTTGAGCTTCTCTACAATGGCTTTTTTTAGTTCAGGAATACCGTCTACTGCAGTATATTTTGTAAAACCACTGTTTATAGCGTCTATAGCGGCATCTTTAATGACTTGCGGCGTATCGAAATCCGGTTCTCCGGCTGAAAAACTCAAAATGTCTTTGCCCTCTGCTTTGAGTTCCTGCGCAAGAGAGGAAACGGCGATGGTAATTGACTCCGAAAGGAGATTAATGCGATGTGTCAGCATAGAAAAACCCTTTAAAATTTAGTGCGTTATTATACTCAAAAGAGTTTTAATTTTTCATTGACTCAATAAAACTTTTGTATATCTGCTCAAGTTCAAGATCTTTTTCTATAAGCTCTTTTGCATCTTTTTCTTTCATCAAAATATGCTCAAGTACGGCGACACGCTTGAGAAGATACTCAAAAAGCTCTTTGTTAATATCGGGTAGCATATTGTGCATAAAAGGATCTTTACAACGTCCTTTTTCGATGTTGTGTGCAGGGATTCCAATGGCAGTTGAGCACTCCGGTACGGGTTTGACGACAACGGAGTTCGCACCGATTTTCGCATTGGCACCTATTTCTATATTGCCAAGAATTTTCGCGCCGGCACCTATGACGACACCGCTTCGTACGGTAGGGTGGCGTTTGCCTGCATTTAGGCTTACCCCGCCTAATGTCACGCCTTGGTAGATGAGTACGTCATCTTCGATGATTGCGGTCTCACCTATGACGACGCCGATACCATGGTCTATAAAGACACGTTTTCCGATGCTTGCAGCTGGGTGTATGTCGATTTGGGTAAAGATTTTGTTCAGACCCATTATCATTTTTGCTAGCCGTTTCCAGTTGGCATTATAGAGTCTGTTTGCAATGCGGTACCAGACTATCGCCCAGACACCGGGGTAGTTGAATAAAAAGTCGAGATTGGATGTAAAGGCAGGATCGTTCTTTCTTACGTTTGCAAAATCATCCACTATTTCTTTAAAAAGTCCCAATCAAATGCCTTTGTTTAGTTCGTAGTACGTAAATAGCCATTTTGGCTGAGATACTGTTTCAGTACTGAAAGTGTATCGTTTTTTTCTTGTTCTGCTATAAAGGTGCTGTTTGCAATATCGCTTTTAAGTTTTTTTAAAATATTTTCTTCGTCATAACCGATGGAGTGAAGAATTTCAAGAATGTTTTTGGACTCTTTGGCATAGGAGATGGTGTATCCCTCCTCATCGACATCGACCGTATATTCGCTTGGATGCATAAAAAGATTGTGAGCCATTCCCAGTGTTTCCTGATATGCCCCAACGTTGAAAAAACCTAAAAAATACTCCTCATAATCAAGATCAATATCGTGAAGATAGAGCGGTTTGTCCTCTTTGAAGCCTATCTCCCCGTCACTGTCGCATGTAATATCCCACAACGAAGCGGGACGTAGAGGCGTTATGTCAAGATGGTGTAGAGGCATGATGGGGAAAGTTTGTCCAAGTCCCCAGTAATCGGGCAGACTTTGAAATATGGAGGCGTTTATGAGGTAGCGCTCTTGCAGACGAGCTTGTAGTTGAACGAGTTCGCTTGTCGTGTAGTCACGTTTGAGGTAGAGAGATTTTTTGATGATGTTGTGCACGAGAATTTCCGCGTTGGATCTGTCTTGCAAGTCGATATAACCAAGATCAAAAAGCGTTAGAAGAGACTCTATATGATCCAAAGCATCGTGGAGATACTCTATGCAGTTTTTTTGATCCAAAGCGTTGTAAAGTTCTTTAAGCTCCTCAATAAGCGGAGGGTTGGTTGGCTTGAATTTGAGATGCTTCTCTTGATAATCTTGCGAGAAAAGCTCCAAAACAGGTGTGACAAGCACTGCATGGGAAGCGACGATGAAGCGACCGGATTCGGTAAAAATATTCGGATGTTCAACTCCTTTTGCATTCATAATGTCTGCTAACAAAAAGACAACACTGCTGCTAAACTCCTCAAGCGAATAGTTGTAAGATTTTATGCCGGAATGCTGCTCATATTCTACGGCTAATCCACCGCCGATGTTGATGTTTTTCAGTGCAGAAGCTCCAAGC
>JALWLR010000291.1 GCA_027084065.1 Helicobacteraceae bacterium
AACGGACTACAACCAGTTCACTCTCATTCTCTTTAGACCAAGCAAAGAGCAATGCTTCAAAGATGTTGAACTGATGAAACAAAGCATCAGTGAACTCAAATTCAAACTTCCAAACGGTAAATATACCTACTTGAGTGTCAGTGGCGGTTTTTTCATAAAACCAAGTAACAAACTACTCGATGATGCAATCCGCCAAGCAAAACAGCTTCTACTCTTTGCAAAAGAACAAGGCGGCAATATGATTGCGCAAATGAGTGATTTAAATAAACTGGAAATATAGTGAAGTTCTACAGAACTTCCTCTATTTTCCCTGTATAAAAACGTAACACAGTAAAACTTCCTTACTTCAAACAAGCCTTTTAACCTTTCTACAATCTTTTCTTGATATAATTGGGCAATTTATTATCAAGAATTATGAAGGAAAGCGAATGAGTATTCCCGTTTATACGTATGATGCAGTCATCGTCGGTGCAGGACTTGCCGGCTCGGCAGCTGCAAGAGAACTGCAAAAGGCAGGCAAAAACGTTGCCGTTTTAACCAAACTCCATCCACTTAGAAGTCACTCAGGAGCTGCTCAAGGCGGTATCAACGCTGCACTTAGCGAAGAGGACAGCGTAGAACTGCACGAGTTCGATACCGTTAAGGGTTCTGACTATCTTGCCGATCAGGATGCAGTTGAGTTCATGTGTAAAAATGCACCGGAAACGATTCGATGGGCGGAACGAATGGGGGCTGCTTTCTCAAGAACTCCAGAGGGTAAAATAGCACAAAGACCGTTTGGCGGACAAAGCAAACCACGTGCCTGCTTTGCCAAAGACAGAACAGGGTTAACACTCCTTCAAACAATGTATGAGCAAGCATTTAGAGAGGGTGTGAAGTTTTGGGACGAGTGGTATGTAAACGACATTATCTACAAAGATGGTAAAGTGCACGGTGTCGTCGCTTTTAACATTCGTGACATGCAACCTGCAATTTTTCAGGCAAAAAGCGTTATGTTCGCAACAGGCGGATATGCAAGATGCTATAAGATCAACTCCAATGCACATGCAAATACAGGAGACGGTCTCTCTATTGTTGCAAGAAAGGGAATTCCTCTTGAAGATATGGAGTTCGTTCAGTTCCACCCATCGGGGCTCAGCGGAAACGGTGTACTCATCTCCGAAGCAGCGCGTGGAGAGGGTGGACGCCTTTACAACAGCGAAGGAGAGCGTTTTATGGAAAAATACGCTCCTAATGCTCTTGAACTCGCCTCTCGTGATGTTGTCAGCCGTGCGATTTTGAACGAAATTCGCGAAGGTCGTGGAGTGGGACCAAGAAAAGATGCCGTCTATCTTGACTTGACTCATCTCGGTAAAGAAAAGATTATGGAACGCCTTCCGGAGCTTCGTGATCTCGCTCTTACTTTCTTGGGTATTGACATGATAGAAGCACCGATTCTTATCTCTGCGACAGCGCACTACTCTATGGGTGGTATACCTGTAGACATCCCGGGACATGTTCGCAAAAACAACACTGAATTTATAGAAGGTTTCTATGCTGCCGGAGAGTGTTCATGTGTAAGCGTTCACGGTGCGAATCGCCTTGGTGCCAACTCCGTACTTGAAGCGATGCTTTTTGGACGCTATGTCGGTAAAACAATGGTTGAAGAGATCGATGATATTTCACTTGGAGAGGTCAGCCAAGAGGATGCAGCAGAAGCTCTTAAAGAGATAGAGTTCATTTTGACAAACAACGGTACAGAAAGCGTTACAAAACTAAGAGATGAACTGCAAACGACGATGAGTGACAACGCAGGAGCATTCAGAACGGGAGAATCGCTCCAAATAGCACTGGAAAAAATCAACGAGCTTCGCAATCGTTACAAAAACATCCGCATCGAAGATAAAAGCAAAATCTTCAATACCGAACTCCAAGAAGCTATAGAGTTTGGACATATGCTTGATTACGCGAAATTTATCGTCGAGAGTGCCATTGCCCGTAAAGAGAGCCGCGGTGCGCACTATAGAGAAGATTATCAAAAACGTGACGATGAGAACTTCCTCAAACATACTATGGCCTATATGGACAAAGAGGGCAATATCACACTTGATTATATGCCGGTCACGCTTGGAAAGCATGAGCTCAAAGAAAGAACATACTAAAGGGAAACCATAT
>JALWLR010000292.1 GCA_027084065.1 Helicobacteraceae bacterium
CTCAATAAAGGCAAAAACCGCATCAAGATAAGCCGAACGGGATGTTTTGGAGCGTGTCGCTTTCGAGGGGTGGCACACATCACTGAAAATACCCAAGCTAACGGCAATGCCTACAACAACTCTCTTTGGCTTCGCCACACCCATACATACGACGATGCGAAGTGGAAAAAGATCTTTGAACTTCTAGTTCAAGACAAACCGCTTAAAGAGCATCTGGACGAAAAAGAGTTCATCCCTATGAAAGTGTATGAGTAACAAAAAACTCAAATCCGGCTACACTACAGGCACACATGCAACAGCCGTGCTTGTTGCAGCACTTAACGAGTTTGTAAACGGTAAAGAAAAAAACTCTATAGAAGTTACCCTGCCAGATGACAAAACAGCAACGATAAAGGTAAAACGAGTAGGCAAGCTCCACTTCGAAACCATAAAAGGCGACAACGACGACATAGATGTCACTAAAGGAGCGAAAATCTCCCTACAACTTCAAAGCACTCCTCCAAAAGCTCTCAAACCCCAAAAACCATCGACCGTAACGGTAGGCTCAAGCATCATTTTTCTCTATGCGGGAGATGGTGTCGGAGTTGTAACAAAAAAAGGGCTTAAAATCGCTCCAAATCATCCAGCCATCAACCCGACACCCCTGTCTATGATGCAAAAAAACAGTATGGATTTACTAAAAGAGAAAAACCTGCAACTCTATGCCATCGTATCCGTCGAAAATGGCGAAGAGATAGCCAAACAGACGGCAAACGCAAAAGTAGGCGTCATAGGAGGCATAAGCATCCTTGGAACCAAGGGGATAGTCAAACCCGTCTCAGCAACTGCCTATCTTGAGAGTATAAAAGCCGAACTTGGCGTCGCCGCAGAGGAGAACCCCGATCTCATAGTCTTTACCCTTGGCAACACCGCTTACGACTATGCCAACAAACACTTTCATGAAAGCTCCATTATCGAAGTAGGTAACTTCGTTTATGACGCTCTTGCACTTCTAAAGCCCTACTCATTTCAAAAGCTCATTTTTATAACTGCAAGCGCAAAAATGACAAAAGTTGCCCAAGCTTTTAAAAATACCCATAACCGTTATGGGTCTATTGATTTTGAGCAGGTCAAGTCACTTCTGCACTCACACCAAAATATACGTTTAGATGAAGATTTTTCAACTCTCAAAGGAGTGCTGGAAACCCTAGATACAAAGCAAAAAGAGCTGTTTTTAAAGCTTATTGCCGATATGGCAAAAAAACAGCTACAACTATGGGCTAAAGAGCTTCATCTCCAAATCAATACAATTAAAACAGTCATAGTTTGAATTTTATGCTCTTTTACTCTCTATTTGTGACATTGACTTGCATGTAGTTCCTCTTTATGTTTTTGAATGAACTTTTTTCCTATACCTTTTACTTTTTGCAATGAATCGACACTATCAAAACAGTTATGTTCTCTATATGCTATTATCGCTTCTGCTTTTTTACTTCCTATGCCTTTAATTTGCATCAGCTCTTTTTTTGAAGCGGTATTTATATCTACACCTGCATGTAAAAAACTTACTAAACATACAAATGCCCATATACTTTTTTTCATCACTTATCCTTTTTTTTCGTACTGAGCTATATTGTAGACAAAAAAGCAGTAGAAAAGTTCTATTTTGAGCAAAAAGCTGTACTTAAACGTGAATGTGTAGCAGTTTTGCACACATAAACACATTTTCCTATCTCTTCAGTGCTTCTTATGATGAAATTCCGGGACAATCTCTTGAAGTTTTTTGATTTTATCTGAAACTGTCAAAAGTTCATCAATTTTTTTCCGTAATGTTTCAATATCAAAATAGGTAGGACGTGCAATCATAATGGACTCATACTTGGTAGAAGCCTGCGTTTCATCAAGCAAAAGCTCCTCATAAAGCTTCTCGCCAGGTCGCAAACCGGTAAAAGTTATCTCTATATCCTCTCGTCCACTGAGTTCGCACATTTTTTTCGCCAAATCAACTATTTTTACAGGTTCACCCATATCCAAAACGAACACTTCCCCACCTTGTCCAAGTGTTGCAGCTTGAAGCACAAGCTGGCAAGCTTCCGGAATAAGCATAAAATAGCGCGTTATCTCCGGATGCGTTACCGTAAGCGGTCCGCCTTGCTCTATTTGCTTTTTAAATTTCGGTATTACACTCCCGCTGCTTCCTAAAACATTACCAAAACGTACCGCAACGATTTCCGTATCGTTTGCAGGAACATTTTGAGCATAAAGTTCACACACTCGTTTTGTAGCGCCCATCACATTAGTCGGTCTGACGGCTTTATCGGTAGAAATGAGCACAAATTTTTCGACTTTATACTCTATAGCAAAATCGATTACGTTTTTTGTTCCTATAATGTTATTCCATATAGCTTCTTGAACGTTTTCCTCACATAAAGGAACATGTTTGTACGCTGCTGCATGCAAAACAATATCTATAGAATAATTACTAAATGTTTTTTGTAAAAGCTCTTTTTCCGTCACATTTTGTAAAATAGGTACAATTGGATAGTCTTGCAATTCCTGCTCTATCTGGTACAAATTGAATTCACTGTGATCCAAAAGAAGAATCTTTTTTGCTTTAAACTGTGCACATTGCCTTGCAAGCTGACTGCCTATACTCCCACCGGCTCCAGTTATCAAGACCGTTTTATTTTCAATGAAATGCTCTATAGCTTTCGTATCGAGATCTTTGGGATGACGCGCCAGTAAATCCTCAATAGAGACACTTTTTACATCCACAGTGTCATTATCTTGAAGAATCTGTGTTTTTTTGATTTCCTTAACTCCCAAAGCCCTCATTTTATGAACAAAAAGACTCAGTTCCTTTTGCGGCAACTCTTTGGCCAGTAAAATCGTCGTGATATTATGCCGTTTGATGAGAGATTCAAGCTTCTCATTAGCAAATACGGGTATACCTGAAAAATAGTTCCCGATATAACGTTCATTTTCATCCACTATTGCTTCTATTGAGTACTCAATTTCCAAATCTCTTGCACTTTGAATCAGCATCGAGGTTTGTTTATCTACCCCGTATACAATTGCCTTCTTATCGGAAGTATGCTTTTTTTCACTAAAAAAACGTTTGGAAATGCGAAACATTCCAAGAAATACAAAGGATAAAAAGAGATCGATTCCGATAACACTTCTTGGAAATGGTATGAAATAGGGATGAAACAGATAAAAAATAAGTGTAAAAAGCCCATAAACCGCCAAATGAGCATAAAGTAGTTTTTTGTATTCTACAAACCCGAAAAATCGCCAAACAACAAAATAGATATGAAAAGCAAAAAAGAAAAGTATTTTCAAAGGGATCAATACAAGAGCAGCTTTGATAAAAGAACCCAAATACTCTTGCGGAAATTCAAAATTGAATCTTAGTAAAAATGCCAAATAGAGAGTCAATATACTCAATATGGAGTCTACTAAAATAAAAAAAAGAATGCGCTTAAAATTTGTCGGACGAAAAATTTTACTTAACATAAATCTTTAATGACCTCCGTAACACGGGAAAGTTCACTCAAATCAACATTTGTCGGGGTCGGCAGACATAAGCCGGTTTGAAACAGTGCTTCACTTGTTCCATCCACAAAGGCAATGTTTTTTGCAAAAAGAGGCTGAAGATGCATAGGTTTCCACAAACGGCGAGATTCGACATTGACTTCTTCGAGCGCTTCTATGATCGTACTTGGATTAGTTTTAGAAAAAGTCAATGTACTCAACCACCGATTACCCATACTGCCTGTAATTTCAGGCATGAATTCAATTTCATCTATTGTTTGAAGCTCATTTTGATAAAAAGAAAAAATCTCTCTTGCTTTTTTTACACGTTCATCAAGCACTTCCATTTGTGCTACACCAATTGCAGCAAGGACATTGCTCATGCGATAGTTGTACCCTACCTCCTTATGCTCATAATAAGGCATGGGCTCTTTTGCCTGTGTCGCGTAAAATTTCGCTTTTTCAATCCACTCTTTGTTGCTACTTACAAGCATTCCTCCACCGGAAGTCGTAATAATTTTGTTGCCGTTAAAACTATAAATCCCAAAATCACCGAAAGTACCGCTATGACGTTCCTTGTAAGTAGCTCCAAGACTCTCAGCTGCATCCTCTATCAAATAAATGTCGTTTTCACGACAGATGTCGACAATTTGCTCTATTTTTGCCATTTGTCCATAAAGATGAGTCACAATCAGTGCTTTTGGTTTCTTTGGGAGATTATGTATAGCTTTTTTTAAAAGATAGGGAGAAAGGTTCCAACTCTCATCACTGTCGATAAACACCGGCGTAGCATTTTGATACAGTATAGGTGCGATGGATCCTATAAACGTAAAAGAAGATGCCAAAACAAAATCTCCCTCTCCTACTCCCAGCACACGCAACGCCAGATGAATAGCCGCCGTCCCGCTCGATGTCGCCAAAGCATGATCTATGCCGGTATAGTTACATGCAGAATCTTCAAATCTATCGACAAATGCCCCCAATGGAGCTATGTAGTTACTTGCAAATACTTCTGCTATGTACTCCTGTTCTTTTCCACTCATATGGGGCGGAGAAAGGAAGATGCGTTGTTTATACACTTTTTCTGTCCTGAATAAATGTTTTCAATATACAATCTAAATCTTTTTTGAAACTCCAGTTTTGTACATACTCTTTATTTACTTTTACCTTATCAGGCCAAATTACAGTATCATTATATGCCTTTGGATCTTCTACCTGTGCCAATATAGTTTCCTCATTTTTATATTTTAATGATGCAGGACCGGTAATCCCTGGTCGAACACTCAGAACTATCTTATCTTCTCCCTCTAATTTATCCGCATACCCAGGTACATCGGGACGTGGACCTACAAAACTCATGTCGCCTTTTAAAACATTCCAAAGTTGCGGTAATTCATCAATTTTCGTACGCCGAAAAAAAGCTCCACTACGTGTAATCCTCTGGTCATTTGCTGTTGTTATAGTCGTCATAAAATCAGTAGAGGCTGACATGGTTTTAATTTTATAAATTCGAAACGGTTTTCCATTTTTTCCGATCCTTATTTGAGAAAACATACCATTTGAACGTGTTTCAATAGAGGCAAGTAACCATGCAACTATAATAATTGGCAAAGTTATTAAAAGTCCAAAACTTGAAAATACAATATCAAACGAACGTTTTATAAAACGCTGCGATCGTGTCAGCATCTAGCGTCTTACCTTGAAGACTTTTGCTATTGGAGAGAGGACTATAGGCTCAAACAGTTTTGGATCATAATTTTCTAAAACATAGAGTTGAATATAAGTTGAATTAAACATTTTTTGATCCAAAATCAAAAAAGTGTTATAGCTTTGCATATAAATAACATAAAAACTTGAAGAAAAATCTGCCAACTGCTTCTGTACATGCAACTTTCCTGCCTTATCATACGTAGTTATAATAAAACTATTAATAAATACTTTTTTCTTTCCAAAATGTAATGAAGCATCTTTCAAATCGAAAGTTACATTATGTCCAAGAAAAATAGTTGTTCCAACTTTTTTGAAATTTTGTGTTTTATAAAATAGTGGTTCTTTTTTTCTTTTCCCGCTTATTAGATCAATATTGCTAAACAAAGTCACTGTTGGTAGAATATTTAGCATTCTCATTGGCAAATATAAAAAAATATCTCTTGTTTTGGAAGGAACTCTAAAACTGGATTCTTTCATTCTCTCTAAAACTTCTTGAGGATTTTCATCACTAAACAGTCTATCGGCAACCGTCTTATATCCGGATGAAATATATGTTTCTACTGCTACTCTAGCCAAGTTCGCTGCTTCTATTTGACTTGTTGTAGTTAAAATTTCTGAAACGATAAAATTATCATGATCATGTTTGCCGCCATCGATCAAAGTGTTTGTATTGCTATAATACCAAATAGGGTATCCATAATCCCACCATGCAATAGTATAATCTTTCTGATTCGATTTTGCATGTAGGGTATCTAAAACTTTCACTTCCGAAGATGTAAATACCGTAGGAACTAAATATTTCAAAACATGCGTAATATTTGGATAGATCAAAATCATACTTAAAACAAAAAGTCCGGCTATGTAAAGAGGCTTTTTATCTGTTATTTTGTTCAAAATAAAATGAAAAAGAAAAATAGCGCTGATGGCTGCCACAGGAACTGCATAAACAGTAAAACGAAGTCCACCAAATAGAGCAAAAGCTCCAATACCTACAAGCGGCAATGCCAAGATAAAAGCTCTGTACCTCCATACAAGCAAAGCATATCCCAATATAGATACAATCAACCCGGGAATTGAGCCGCTTATTCGATTTGCAAAAACTTCAAAAGGAATTTTCCCTGCTTCACGAACTGTTTGATTGACTGCAAAAAAATGTAGCTTTCCATCTTCTGTACCATTTACAATGTAGGAAAAAACTTTATGATATATCAACCCAAAAACATTTCCCAGATAAATAAACATTACAAACATCAAAGCAGTAGCTATAATCATCTTTTTTCGATCTATTTGCCGGTTTTGAAAATAACGGTACAACCCTATGATTAAAAACAATTTCAAAATATAATTATAAGGCACAACAAGACCAAATGATTTTAAAGAGAGTAAAGATGTAAAAACAAGAAAAAGAGACTTATAGGTATTTGATTCATCTTTGTGATAGAAGATCATATAAATAGCATAAATAATACCTATTGCATAGACAATAGAGAGTCCCTGATCATACAAAAATGGGTACAAAGTTATCATTATAGAGGCATAAAAAGCGGACTTCAAAGAGTTTTCCATCGTTGATTTCATCAAAAAGTATACAATAAACATAGGTGCCATAGCTGAAAACATATCTGTATCATAGTAACCTGTCATCGTTCTATTGTAGTAGCTCCAGGCAATACTTCCCAAAAGTGCTGCAAAAAATCCCCATAATGTCTGTTTATATAATCTAGCAATCAAAATAATGGGAACTACAACCAAACTGGATACAAATGCCGGCATATAAAGCATAACGGTTTCTAAGCTAAACGGAGTGATTTTTGTTATGAGGTATGTAAAAAAAACAACGCCATATGAAAAAATATCCGGTACACGAGGATTGTAAAGATGCATATTGTATAAAGCTTTTTGAACACCACTGGCAAAAAAATACCCATCATTTGTATTGATCATCAATTGACCGTTCCAATAAAATTCTGGATGTCCACTCATTTTATACACCCATATATAGCGTATTGCCAAACTAAATAAGTACGCTACTACCATTAACCATACAGTTTGTTTTGTTGTTAACTGATAACTATCAAAATCTTTATTCATCGTAACCTCTTGTAAAAAAACTTTTTTATTTCCGATGGCATAATACTTACCGTAAAAAGCCCAATCGCATAAACATAGGAGCTTTTATTATATCCTAAAGTCTTTATAACTTTCCACCTATCCTTGAAATCACTCCAAGCTTTTTCAACTCCACCTCTTCGAGTAAAAAAATCTTTAGTTACACGAACTCGCACCAAAACTTCAGGAATGTTAGCAAAACGACATCCGGCTTTAAAACCATTCATCCAAAGCAGAGTATCTTCATTCGTTTTAGATATAGTTGGATACACTCCTGCCTTTTCAAAAAAAGAACGTCTAAAAAAAGCTGTAACATGTGCGACTGGCACTCGTTTTGCAAAGAATTTATACATCTCATCATGCGACAAGGGATATTTTACTACTTTATTATATGAAATTTCACTAGAAAACTCTTCTATATAGCCTCCAACTATATCTACATCTCTATTTTCAAGCATAAATTTGTATTGTTTTTCAAATCTTTTTGGTAGACTTATATCATCAGCATCCATTCTAGCTATATACTCATAATCTTGTGCAAGAATCAAATCTAAAAGCTCATTCAAAGAATAGGCAAGTCCCCTATTTTCAGCTCTTTTTCCAACATAGACGATTTTTTGTTTTTGTAATTCTCCTTGCAAATAGGAGTCTACTTTTTGTTCTACCTTACCATCTTGTTGAATAAAAACATCTAAAGAAATTTTTTGTTTGTAAAGACTTTCTAGTGCTTCTTCGACGTGTTGAAGAGTATCGTTATTATAGACACTCATAATTACTGCTATTTTATTCATAATTCAAAACTTGCCTTATTTGGAAAACGTTTTTCCAAAAACTGAATTAAAAATGCCAAAATTTCCTCTTCATCAGAATCATAATTATCATAAATTGAAACGAAATTTGGGTTTCTTTCTTCTAAATGAGCCAGTCCATGTTTTAAGCTAGTATATGATTTAATATTTAAGTAGAAGCCATCATCATGAAAAAATGGAAAAAAATCACCTTTTGCTAAATGATAATAGCGATAAAGATACTGCGATAAGTCATTCTCATTTCTAAACCTATTTTTAGAACATTCCATCATTTGCATATGATACAATGAATGTACTTCTTTGAGTGTCCTTTTTCTAAAAGGCTGAGGATGATGCCAATGAAGAAATAGAAAATACTTTTTCCAAAAATATAATAATAAAGCATTTCGAAATTTTCCTATTTTACCGTAACTACTGTGAAAAAGATATTTTTTCCCTTTCATATATAGTTGTTCTGGAGAAAAATGTTCATTTATAAGTTCTATCATATTATTTAGAGATTTAACCCATGTTGAATTATCACGTAATAACTGGTAAAGTTTATTTCGTGGCACAAGACCGTGTATTAGAAAATCAACAGGGAGCTCATCTTTAAAAAAACGCTCTTTACCTACCGAATTCCATATGATTAAATCATCATTTAAATAAACAAACTTCTCACTTATATTTTCCAAATTTACTAAGTTCATTTCTATAGAAGTTGAGTTAAATGTAGGAAGGTGTTCTTGATAAAAATAGAATTCATCATGTGATACAAACTCTATCTTTGGATGACTCGAATCAATCCAAGATGGCTTATGACCTTCTGTAAGAATTACAATTTTTCCATACCAAGGGCAATTCTGTTCGATACTGCGAAGTACATACTTAAGTGTTTGAGTATCCCTGTAACGAAGTTCTCCGTGATCATTCTCATTATAACAAGCAATTTCATCTTTATAGCTTCTTTTTTTTCGCTGCCATGTCGCATCGGTTGCATCCACCCATGGAAGAACAAAATCAATTTTTTCCATTATCTTCTCTTTGTAACTTTTCGTAAACAGTAAGGTAATTTTGTGCCATCTGAGAAGAAGTATAATGCTTTTTATATTTTAAATAGGCATTTTTTGCATACTTTTCTTTCTTTGCATATGCTTTTTCTATCGATTTTTTTAAAGATTCTATATCTTCTAATCTAAAAAAGCAAACTTCATCCTCTTCCATCAACTCTTTAAAAATAGGTATATCGG
>JALWLR010000293.1 GCA_027084065.1 Helicobacteraceae bacterium
TGGCAACAATATAGACCAAAATACAAATACATTGACAAAAGAGCTCTCCTCCGTGCCGCTTGGCAACGTCACACAACAACAAAAACTAAGACTCCCAAAAGAGCTTCACTACCCAGCCCAACCTACATCCAATATTGACTTTTACGGAAATCTTGGCACATCGGATGAGACGCGTGTCATCAGTGCCATAGCCATCGATAAAGAGGGAAACAAAAATAAAATCAAGCTAACTTTCACACTTGATCCAACCCAACCCGAAACAGGCTCTTTATGGAACGTAAAAGCCACTGCAACAAACAACGACTCCACTATTACCTACGATTCGGTAGAGGGAAGCGTTAGCTTTGACGAAACGGGAGCACTTGTTAAAAGTACTCTTCCTCCCATAGACAACAACGGCTCAAGTGTCACTCTCAATCTCGGTAACGGCTATGCCGGAGTGATAGCCGCTGCAAATATTCCTATAAGCGGCTCAAGCAATGCTGACGGTTTGGATGCCGGAGAGCTTATAGGGTACGACATCAATCAAGATGCGGAAATAATCGCGACATTTTCAAACGGTCGTCAAAGCAGTGTCGCAAAAGTTGCTTTGTTTCATTTCCAAAACGATCAAGGGCTAGAGCGCATCAGCGGCACACTCTTTAGTCAGTCCTCAAACAGTGGCAAAGCCATCTTCTTTCAAGATCAAAACGGTAACAACATTCTCGGTGCAAATGTCGTAACCCGTAGTCTAGAATCTTCTAACATCAAAATGGAAGAGGGGCTGACTGAACTCATAGTCTACCAAAGAGCCTACGATGCAAACGCAAAATCGATAACGACAGCAGATCAAATGATACAAAAAGCGCTTAATATGGATGCATAAGCATCCGCTCATAATGGAACACTCCTTGCTTTTTAAATTATCAGATAAAAGAAGAGCTAAAGAGTTTAGAAAAAAGGATACAGTATGTTAAAATCACTCTTTTCCGGTGTCTCAGGACTTCAAGCACACCAAATAGCCATGGATGTCGAATCCAACAACATTGCAAACGTCAATACCGTCGGGTTTAAATACTCCCGCGCGAACTTCTCCGATTTACTTGCTCAAACCAAGCAAATAGCCACAGCTCCTCAAGGTGGGTTGGGTGGAAAAAATGCCGTTCAAGTCGGTCTTGGAACACAAATCAACTCCATGACACGTATTTTCTCCCAAGGAAGCATCCAAAACTCCGACAAAAATACCGATGTCGCCATCCAAGGCGACGGATTTTTCATTGTCTCTCCTGACGGCGGTAAGAAATACAACTATACTCGTGCGGGAGACTTCAAGTTCGACGCTAACGGAAACTTCGTCGATAACAACGGCTTTGTCGTTCAAGGATGGCTCAGAGATGAAGAGACAGGAAAAGTAGATGCAACCGCACCCATACAAAATATTGTCATACCGCCAGGACTGACCACACCCGCTCGCGCAACTACGGCAATAGATCTCAAGGCCAACCTCAACTCCGGAGATACGGTTGATAGTTTTTCCGCTATTCGCGCTTTGGATGCTTTTGAAAAAGCGATAGACCTTAACAGAGACCAGCTGCTAGATAGTAACGACTCCCTACAAACACCACAAGCGGAATATGACAACACTATATCTCCCGGAAGTGCTGTTGGAGGAGGAAGTGTCTATGCCGATCCGGATGGAGATACTGCTACCAATCCTGATGCCATCAATGAAAATGTCGCAGATCGTCTTTTTTTCGACAGTAACAACAAGGTTATAGAGCGGGGAGAAAACGTCGGAGTTCTTGTCAATGGATCAGGAGAGAGCTTTCAACTCCAACCCGGAGACGCTGCAGATAAAGGACAAGGTGTATGGGTTGGCTTTAGAAATGCAAAAGTAGATGCGACAAATGATGTAAATGCAGGGGAGCTCAATATTGCTGCCGGTGATATTAAAATAAATGGCTTTGACGTCCCTGCCATTTCGACACCTGCATCCAACACGGCAGAAGACAATGCCAACGCCGTTGCCGCTGCCATCAACCGAATCAAAGCAAAAAGCGGTGTTTCGGCAAGTGTGATTCCCGGACCAAAAATCCAGCTTGTCAATACCAACTCAGGAGATGTCAAAAATATTGACACAGAAATTTCAGGAGCAGGTGGAACATCTGGTCTTACTTCCGATGATGACGATGCTCCAATGAAAAAATTCCGCTATACAGACGGAAGCATCAATGTCGTAGGCTGGAACACTAATGAAGATACCTACTACTTTACCACCACAGAAGATTTGCGTCAAGGTATGCAGACACTCCTTAGAAATCCAAATGCCGCACCTGGCGATCTTGCAAGTGAAGCCAATCACATAGGTGTAGATGGTAAAGGACCCCGCATAGAGGTCGATTCACAGGGAAAATTTACCGTTTACAATCCGGATGACGAACCATCTATAGCATATGATCTCAACATCGGTATAGATGCTATTGTTGATGCACAGACAACGGAAAATGTAAAATTTACACAAACCATGGCAGCCTTAACCGGTGCATTACCAAAAGGTAGTACGGGAGTACGTCAAAGTCAAAGTTTCAATGTCCCTACACACTCCAGTTCTATAGATATATTTGATTCACTTGGAACAAAACATACAGTCAAGATAGATTTTAGAAAAGAGAGTTATGACCCAACCACGGGAAGTACATGGAAAGTGATGATAAGTGTTCCAGAACCTGGCGTTATCAATGTAGCAGGGGGAACGACAGGTATTCCAAAGAACATTATTGAGGGGCAGGTAACATTTAATGCCGACGGAAGTCTTTCCACCTTTACACCGCCAAGTATTACCTACACTGCCAACAATGGTTCAGCACCAAATCAATCTATCAATCTACTTGTCGGTACATCTAACGCTTTTGACGGTATTACGAGTTTTGATAGTAAATCCACAACATCAGGAATCAGTCAAGATGGCTATACGGGTGGGGATTTAGTTGGAATAAGAATCGATCAAAGTGGGACTCTTGTAGGCTCTTTTAGTAATGGTCGAAGTTTTGGTCTTGCCCAAATAGCTATGGCGAAATTTGCCAACAACGAGGGGCTCTCTACCGAAGGAGGCAATCTCTATACACAAAGCGCCAACTCCGGAGACCCCATTATAGGAACAGCTGCCTCAGGTGGACGCGGATTTATTCAATCTTCCGCTTTGGAAGCTTCGAATGTTGATCTTTCACGTTCACTCACTCAGCTCATTATCATCCAAAGAGGCTATCAGGCAAATGGAAAAACCATCACTACTTCTGATCAACTTCTTCAAACACTCATAGGTTTAAAACAATAATCAAGCGGCTTTTTAGCCGCCCTTCCCTACTTTCTTTTTATATAAACTGGCTTACCATCTGAGCGATGGAGTTTTGATCAAGCGCACCGCTTACTTGATGTACCGGCTGCCCGTTTTTAAAGATCATTATTGTCGGTATGCTGCGAATACCGTAACGTGCACCGAGATCTTGTGCCTCTTCTGTATTGACCTTGGCAAAAAGTGCTTTGAGCGGGAACTGAGATGCAGCTGCTTCAAATGCAGGTGCCATCATACGACATGGACCACACCACGGCGCCCAAAAGTCGACAACTACGGGAATATCGCTGTTTGCGATGAAATGATCGAAATTGGAACTGTCTAACGATACGGGATGGGTATCGAGTAATGACTGTTTACATTTTCCGCAATTCGCTTTTTTATAACTCTCTTTTACTGGTACATTGTTTACAGCACCGCAATGTGGACATACAACTTTCATATTTTCTCCTTTGAAAACGATAAGATAAAACTGTTTGATTTTTCATATATAATCATAGCATAAAATGTAAGAAAGAGTATGCCACGCAAGTGGCATACGATATGGGGAAAATCCTATTACAAAGCGACGGCGAAAATGGCACCTTGTCGATAAATCCATACTCTTTTTTTGTTTTTTCCTTTGATGGCTTCTTTGAAATCTTTGATTGATTTTATCTCTTTATCTTCTATCTGAATGATTATGTCGCCTTTTAGCACACCCGCTTCAAACGCTTCCGAACCGGCTTTGACTTTTGTTACAACTACTCCCTCGACATTTGGTGCTATTCCCATCTCCTGTTTAAGTGCTTTTGTCAGCTCTTTTACATAAAGCCCTTTATATCCTATTGTGCCATCTGTACTTGAAGATGAAGCATTGTCATACGAGCCGAGTTTTACTTTGAGAGTGTGCTCTTGTTTGTCACGAATAAATCGCAAAGTGACTGTCGCTCCCGGCTGATAACGTCCTATGAGATTTTTCAAAGCACTGGCACTGTCTACTTTTTTACCATCAACTGCAATAATAAGGTCTCCGCGTTTAAGTCCCGCTTTTTGTGCAGGTGTGTCACTCCCGACACTGGCAACGAGCGCTCCAAACTTACCATTGTAAAAACTGCTCATCTCACTGCTAATGTTTGTAATACTTACACCCAGATATCCTCTTTTATACTCCCCTTTTTCAATGAGCTGCTTTGCAATGTCGCGTACCATATTGGAAGGGATAGCAAAACCTATTCCGGCACTGCTGCCGCTTCTAGTAACAATTGCTGTATTGATTCCTATTAGCTCTCCACTGGAGTTCAGTAATGCACCTCCACTGTTACCCGGATTTATAGGTGCATCGGTTTGAATGAAGTTTTCGTACTCTTCAATTCCCATAGAGTTACGTCCAACGGCAGAGACAATGCCGTGAGTTACCGTCTCTCCCACTCCAAAAGGATTGCCGATAGCAAAGACCATATCGCCTATTTTCACTTTGTCTGAATCGAAAAACTTAACAGGCTTCAATCCTCGTTTCTCTATCTTTATAACCGCTATATCGCTCTTTGCGTCATGACCTATGAGTTTGGCTTCATACTCTTTTTTATCTCCGGGAATCGTTACGGTTATCTTGTCAGCACCATCTATAACATGGTTGTTAGTTATAATATAACCATCATCACTCACAATAACACCGCTTCCTAACGCTCTTTGCATTCTCTCTTGAGGCACTTGTTTTGGAAATTTGTTTCCAAAAAACTGACGAAAGAAAGGATCGTTGAAAAACTGATTTGCATGTGGATCGATTTTTAGACTCTTTTGAATCGAAATATTGACCACGGAGTTTCTTACCTCTGATAAAACGTTATTGTATGAGAGTATATACTCTTTTTGTGCAGGAAATTTTCTTTCTTTGTCACTATCTGCTTTTTGAAAGTGAATCGTTTGTCCAAAAAGACAACTTGCTGCTACCGTTAAAAAAACCAACATAAGTTTTTTCATCTTTTCTCCTTTAATGTAACTTAAATTTGTTCTGGATGAATTGTAAAGCTTAAAAGTAAATAAAAAGTTTATGGTTGGTTAATGAAAAGTAAATATGTAGGGTATAAAGAAAGTTTAGTCTATGTTTATCAAAGAGTTTTTTTACTCTTTGATAAACTCTTTTATCGGCTCTGCAATACCAAATTCAGGATAGCTTTTTGGGTCAAGCACGACCTGAGCCAATGTTTTATTGTCTTCGTTAATAATAATCGGTGCCAAGAAGTTTATGCGCGACTCCTCTAAAGGTTTTTGAATTACGACAATGTTATAGACACGCACATTAGAGTCCTCTTTAAGATCAAGCAATGCCTGTGTTGCCAGAGGAACATCAAACGAGTACTCTCTTAGTGGATACGGATTGACAAGAGTAAAGGATATAGCTTCATTCTCCGCATCTTTCATCGTTGCAAACAGTTCGTCTATCTCGACTATTTCGACTTTTTTCGTATCGTCAAAACCTAATATATGACTCTTTACATCGTAACTCATAAAAAAACCTTTGTGTTATAATCTCGCTTCCGCCTCTTGATACTTCAAGCTTTTGGAAATTACATAACACAAAGCATCTTTCGTTCCATTTGCAGTTTTATAATCTCCTATCATAAAATAAAAAAGTCCATTCTCATGGATTATACTCAATCCATCTTCCATATCGACATGTTTGAGCTTTTCATTGTCAATTAGATTCGCTTCGACAACCTCTTCAAACAGAACATTCAATCCGATCCAGTCAAATGCACGCTGTCTGTCCTGAACGGATATGGAAACATTTATAGATGTTGGGGAAGTGATTTCAATCTCATCCAACTGTGAATTTTGAAAATTTTCAAATCTGTAGAGAAAATCCTCTAACGTATTCACTAACAACGGTTTCATTTTTATCTCCTTTTATTGACATCCAACACATTCCATACTGCGGTCCTCTACATCGTTACTCATCTCCGGAGACTGACTTCGAAGATAGTAGGTGGATTTCAAACCGAGTTGCCATGCCAATGTATATATTTCATGCAAATATCTTCCGCTTGCTTTATCGAGCGTTATAAAGATATTGAGACTTTGTCCTTGATCTATCCATTTTTGCCGAATGGCTGCGGCTTTTATGAGTATTCTCTGGTCAAGATCGTACGCTGGAGTATAGTATGCCCATGTATCCGGCGAAAGTTTTGGAACGACAACGGGAATAAGTCCGCTGAGATTCTCTTCAAACCATTTTCTTTTGTAGACGGGCTCTATGGCCTGTGTCGTTCCCGTCAAAATAGAGATGGAGCTCGTTGGAGCCACTGCCATCAAATAACCGTTGCGCATTCCCTGTGACTTGACCTTTTCGCGAAGAAAATCCCAGTCATATGAGGAGGCAAATAGCCCTCCTCTATCTACCAGCTTTTGCACTTCGGCTTTTGCATGGTCATGCGGCATAATTCCTTTGCTCCATTTACTTCCCTCAAACTCCGGATAGACACCCTTCTCCACAGCCAAATCACTTGAAGCGCTAATAGCATTGAAACTAACCGCTTCCATTACCTCGTCTATTTTATCGAAATGTTCCTGAGAACCCCAACTAATACCCGCTTCGGCTAACATTTGCGCCTCGCCCATAACACCTAGACCTATAGAGCGACTGCGCATATTGGTTCTTTTAACCTTACCAACCGGATAAAAGTTCAAGTCTATAACATTATCGAGTGCTCGTACGGCAATCGGTACAATACGCTCTATATCCTCTTTTGTATTTACCTTTGAAAGATTGATCGATGCAAGATTACATACAGCAGTCGCACCATCTATACGCTCTTTTTCGACAACGAAAATCTCTTTTCCATGCAGTCTATCCAAAGCGGTTATTTTTTTTGCCGGTTTTTCGATACCGCTATCGACTTTAACAAGCTCCTCCTCTTCAAACGTCACATAACTCTCATCCGTAAAAACGATTTTGATTTTATAGTGGTTTGGCTGAGTATTTTGAAAAATCTCTGTACAGAGATTTGAGCTTCTTATAATACCGAAATGATCGTTTGGATTAGCTCTGTTTGCATTGTCTTTGAAACATAAAAAAGGACTACCGCTCTCAAAATAGCTTGTCAGAATCTTTTTCCACAAATCTTTTGCTTTGATGCGCTCTTTTATAATCGATTCATCTTTCTCATATTCCATATAGCGTTTCTCAAATGCTTCGCCATAAAGCTCTGTCAAATCTTTCGTATCGTAAGGATCGAAAAGCGTCCATATCTCATCTGCCAAAACACGCTTCATAAAAAGATCGTTGATCCAAAGAGCAGGGAAAAGGTCATGCGCACGACGTCTCTCCTCTCCAGAGTTCTTTTTCAAATCCAAAAAGTCGTTCACATCTATATGCCACGGCTCCAAATAGACCGCTATAGCACCTTTTCTCGTTCCAAGCTGATCTACGGCAATAGCTATGTCATTGGTAATTTTCAAAAATGGGATGGTTCCGCCTGCTGCATTTTTGTGTCCATCTATGTAAGAACCCATAGAGCGCACCTGCGTCCAGTCCCATCCTATACCGCCTCCAAATTTACTCAGCATCGCCATTTCCGAATAGGTATCGAAAATTCCCTCAATGTTATCAGGAGTTGAGCCAATGTAGCAAGAACTAAGCTGATGTCGTGGTGTACGAGCATTTGAAAGTGTAGGAGTTGCCATCATTACTTCAAATTTACTAATCATGTCGTAAAATTTGATAGCCCACTCCATTCTTTTCTCTTCACGCTGTGCCAAAAACATTGCAACAGCCATAAACATATGTTGCGGAAGCTCTATGGGATTGCCGTTTTTGTCTTTGAGAATGTAGCGGTCATAGAGCGTCTTGATACCCAAGTAGGTAAACTGCAAATCACGCTCAGGTTTTATATGTTTGTTGAGCTCCTCAAGATCGTACAAATCTTTTAGACCCGGAATTATTCTCCCCTCTTTTTCTCCTTTTTTAAAATATTCACTCAAGCTTGAATAGCCTGTAAAGCCATTTACTTGATGATACATATTGAACAAGAAAAGTCGTGCAGCGACAAATGTCCAGTTCGGTGCATCTATATCGATCTTATCTACCGCCGTTTTTATGAGTGTTTCTTGGATTTCCTGCGTCGTTATACCATCTCTAAACTGGATTTGAGCATCGACTTCAAGCTCACTTTGACTTACCCCTTCTAAATCTTTTACCGATGCAGAGGTATACTTTTGTATTTTTGTAATGTCTAGCGGCTCTGTTCTACCGTTTCTTTTTAAAACTGTTATCATTGGCTGTCCTGAAAATGGTTTGGTTGTAAGTAATGAGGCATAAACTCCCTATCATATAGAGATAGATTTTATCTAAAAGTTAGAAAATTTTTTATTAAATTAGGGGTTTATTATAAGATTTTATATTCTGCATGTAGTGCTTACAAAACGGGGAAATCCCGCTTTGTCTATTTTTTACTTTTCAAAAACACGCTTGAAAATGGCATCTACGTTTTTCGTATAGTAGTCATAATTGAAACATTCTCGTATCTGTTCTTCAGAAAGTTTACTTCGAAGCTCTTCATCCGCTAAAAGATGATTCAAATAAAGAGACTCCCCTTTTTCATTCACGGTAGGTTTTCCCTGTTGAATCTCCTCCCACACCTTCATAGCGTTTCGCTGAACGATTCTATAAGCATCCTCTCTACTGACACCCTGTTTCGGTAATTCAAGCAGCACTCTTTGAGAGAAGACAAGCCCCCCTGTTAAATTGAGATTTTTCATCATATTTTCCGGATAGACAACCATTTTGGAAATGACGCTGTTCATTCTATGAAGCATAAAATCAGTCGTCACAAAAGCATCCGGTAACCAGAATCTTTCTGTGGAGCTATGAGAAATATCTCGCTCATGCCACAAAGCGACATTCTCCATAGCCGGTGTCGCATACGCTCGAATAATACGTGCAAGACCCGTAATATTTTCTGTCAAAATAGGATTTCTTTTATGTGGCATAGCGGAACTTCCCTTTTGTC
>JALWLR010000294.1 GCA_027084065.1 Helicobacteraceae bacterium
GCCCAATACTCCTGCCATTTCGACTCTATATCTTTTGCGTTGTATTCCAAATAAATCTCCTAGTTATACTTCGTAATCTTCATGTGTTTTACTGCTTTCGATGTAGACAAGCCCCATCGAGAAAACATTGGCTATAAGCGCTCCTATGGAGAGTGCAACGGCCCATTTGTCGTCCCCCATAATCACAAGAAAAATAAAAGCAGGGATAAGGTGCAAATCCGCAACGAGCGAAGAGGCCAACAGCTCCGCTGAGAGCAGGTTTCGCACTCCGATTTTCAAGATTGTGGAAATCAGGTTCAAACTCGCTGCGATAAAGAGTGATACAGCGTTGTTCTCGTATAAAAATCCGGCAATAGATGTCAGACTCATCAGTGAAAAAAAGACGTAAACTACTTTACCCCAATCCATTTTTGCCCTTTTACATACCCTCTAAAGAGGGGCATTTTTAAAGAGATTATACTAAAACTTTACTTTCTTAGAGATGAAATCGTATCGACGATGGCGGAGATCTCCACCTTGACGCTCTCAAGGGTTTTTTGAGTCTGTTCTGCCAGTTTTCGCACCTCATCCGCCACAACAGCAAACCCTCTACCATGTTCTCCGGCGCGTGCTGCCTCTATGGCGGCATTGAGTGCAAGCAAGTTAGTCTGATCGGCTATATCGCCGATGCTTTGAAGCACTCCGAAAATACTTTGACTCTGCTGCATGAGGCTCTCCAAATCAGCATCGAGTTCACTTCCGCTTTGAAATTCGTTTTGAAGCTGTTTTGCATGTAGCATCTGCTGTTTACTCTGCTCCTGCATTTTGACGCATTTGTTTTGAAGCGAACTAAGCTCTTCTTCTAAAGAGGCTATCACTCTCTCTTTCTCATCTATGACGCTTTGAAGCCTTTCAAGCTCATTTTGAGACTCTTTGGTACAACGCTTGAGCTCCTCTGCATGCACCTTCTCTCTCTTTTGCATCTCTTGCTCTTTTAGTGCAAGATCATCTTGAAGCATTTGCACTTTTTGCATGTATCTTTTCTCTTGACCATCCAGTTCCTCTTGCAAGGTATCATACTCTTTTTGTGCTTTGTGCCTTACAAATAAAAAGCCCGACAAACCTCCAACTCCAAAGGCAATAAAGACAAAAAAGAGCCACCACCCGTTTTCTAACTCCTTCTTAGGCTTCTGTTTTTGATTTGCTATCAACTTTGCTGCTGCAGTAGTCATTTTGGTATAGAGTGATTTTACAGCGTTAAGCTGCTCTGGATCGATTTTTTGGTTGTTTTCATACAGTTTCGCAAGACTTTGCAGCATTTTTTGCTCTATCTGCTGTAGTAGTGTGTCGTAATTTTTATCTATTGCAAGTGTTGCAGCAATCTTTTCATGTGTAGCAAGAAGAAGGTAGTAAAGCTCGATTTTTTCTTCAGGTTTGAGCTTAGAAGAAAGAGCATCGAGCTGTTGTGTCAGTTGTGTGTAGTAAAGTTCTATCTCTTTAGGAGATTCAGCCCTGCCAAAAAGTGTTGTACTGCAAAAAAGTACTAAAAATATAGTAAAAAGTATTTTTCTCATGCCTCTTTACAAGCAAGAGCTATACCACATTTTACTCTAAGCGTAGAGTTCCCACTCCTTTTTTTCAAACGCCTGCAATGTCTTTTCAAGCAATTTTTGCGTCTGCTCAAAAAGCTGATCGAAACTTTTCGTTATTTGTCTATTTTGCTCCATCGCATCATCGAACATTTTGACTATCGAATTTTTTGTATAATCTTTGGTTGGTTGATTTTTTTCTTTCATAGGTGCAAAAATGTCCGCTATTTGTCTAGCTATTTTATTGACCGGAGTTTTTGGTGCATCTTCACTGAGTTCTTCAAGAAAGTTGTCTATGTAGGGTTTGGCTATTTTCATAAATGCCGCTATCTCTTTTTTATCCTGCTCATCTATCCCATTGGTCTGCATCGAAAAGGAGAAGCGCTGCATCGAAGAAAATTTCAAGAGTTCTTTCTCTTTTCCGCCTCCCTCTTTTTTGGCATACTCTAAAGATTTTTCACTAGAGAGATCCAGTTCAATGACATCTCCACTGCTTGTTTTCATCATTATACTGAGATCGTG
>JALWLR010000295.1 GCA_027084065.1 Helicobacteraceae bacterium
GGCAATCTAATTTTATGCTATAATTGCACTTGTAAAGTAAAACAAACTCCAAGAAGTCGGACTTACCATCTGGCTTTTTGAGGTGTAGGGCTGGTAATCCTCTCTGGCTACTATGCACTTCTTATACTTACTTATAAACCGCATTAGACTACTTTAAATTACTTTTGTGTTATAATTGCATTATCAAAGCTTGGCGGCTTTGTGTATGCTGGTCGATGTGCTGGTGGCATTGACCCTTACGGCTATCAAGCCTCGTCACTCGATAGTGGGTGGCGGGGCTTTTTTTCGTTATGGTCTATACTTTTGTAGATGGGTGGGTTATGGGGTTAGAAAACCGTAAAGGTCGAAATATGCCACCAGCCAATTTCGATTTGCATACAGTAGGTTATCTTGTAATTGCGATGATCTATTTGATTTTCGCTTTCAAGCACTAACCTACACTCAGGGAGCCTAGCCACCTCCCTGAGCTTCAGTACCACTCTTTACCGCCTTGATATACCGATAAGCTCTACTGCTTGAGATATTGAACTCGTTGGCTATGGAGTCTTTTACCTGCTTCTTTGTGTATCCCACTGAAAAAAGATGATCTATCGTTTGCTTTATGCGCTGCTTTCTCATCTCGTTTAGTATCTCCCGCCGACTCATCACAGTGATGCTTTGCAACTCTCTATAAAGCTCCCGCCGTACTTGTAGCCTTTGTTGAGGTGGTACCAATCTTAAAAAGCTTTCAAACATCGGTCTCCTTTGTGCTACAATATCGCTATGGATTGGGATGATTATTTTGCTAACCCGTTGATGATACCTGTAACCGCTGTTGTTGGAACAGCTATGCTTTTTATACTGCTGTTTGGCATTTCCGCAATGCTGAAGTAGAGCAGTTAAATTTTAGCCCTTTTCTTAACCTTTTTAACCTTTGGTTAAATATCCCGTAGGGATATTCACTTCGTAAGATTTAACCGACTTTTGAAAATTGAAAAATAGTGAAAAGTCGGGGCGCTAACTACCCTCACGCCTATCCATCATGGAAGGACCCGCACACTTTCAGCTATGTTATAATTTTATCTGCCAAGAGAGCGTGGAAATAATCCGTCTTGCCACCGACAGTCACTTGTGACTGGTATGGGAGGGTGGCGGTCTCCCCTTGGCTGTGATGTAGAGAAAGACAGTTCGGAAATAATCCGTATTGCCGACGGCGGTTGCGACCGATATGAGAGGGTTACGGTCTCTCCTTTCTCTACGCTCTTTATTATATAAACTCGACCGTAAGCACTTTAACGCTTGGAAAAAGCTTTCTAAACTCTTCACTGCTGTACTCTTTTCCGTTGTACTTGATTGACTTTTTACCGTCTTCTATCCACTCGACTGCCAAAGTCTTACTCTCGTTCGTACCGCTTCGCATCTCCAGTTCTTCTATGCGTGCCTTATTTCTTGATTGCATTTTCCAACCTTTTAAGTCTTTCTTCAAACTCGGCAAACTCATAGCCCTTGATGTAGCTATTGCTTACCGCCTCGATCGTTCTTAGCTGGCTCTCGTTTATCTCCCCGTCGGCATACTGCTTTATAGCTATGGAGAGGTTATCAAGTGCCTCTTTTGCATCCTTTGGCTTCTTGATGTTTATCTGTGGATTGAATAGGTTTAACCGCTTCGCTACAAATGTGGCGTTTTGGGTTTCCCCTATGTTTTCAAGTATGGTTTGCGTGACCTTTTCGGCTAACTCCCGCTTACCTTCTTGAATAGCTTTTACAAGCTTCCTATTTTTCGATAGAGTAGATGCGGCAATTCCTAAAGCATTGCTTATCATCACATTGCTAAACCCTATCGAAGCCAGCCGCTGGCACTCGTTTATTATCTCATCCGTTATCGTTGTTCTTGCCATTCTTTTCACTCCTGCTCAAACCATTTAAAATCGTGTGCGTAGAGCCGTTTATAGCCCTTTTCTCATCTCTTTGGTACATTATATCACTCTTGAGCTAAAAAGGCTTCTATCGTCTCTTTACCGTATCGCTTAATAAAGCTCTTATCGGTCAAGATGTGCGTTTTGCCCGTCCGTAGTTTGACGAACTCTACATAGTCGTTCTTCCCCT
>JALWLR010000296.1 GCA_027084065.1 Helicobacteraceae bacterium
TCCACCGCATCGGGAATGTACTCAAGCAGCATCACTTCCACTTTTTTAGAGCCTACATTGAAACTCTCTTTAAAGCTGTTCCCCCCTCGCTTTGAGAGATAGAGTTTTACATCTTTTGCTACTTTTGCATTATCTGTAGCAGCCTGAATACTTACATATGGATCCGAGCTGACAATTGAAGATGCTGTCTGTCCCTCACGAATATGCATCGTTCCCTCAAAACCTATATAACGTGTGATAGCCGCTCCTATCAAAATGACCAAAAAAGCGACATGAAAAATGAAAACGGGAATTTTCTTTTTCGAAAACATTTTATAACGGATTATATTGTAAACGAGATTGAGAGCCAGCAATCCAAGCAATACTTCAAACCAGCGTGCATTGTAGATTTCCGCTTTTGCCGTCATCGTACCGTAATCATTCTCAATAAAAGTTGCATATCCGATTGATATGGCAAATACAAGCATGAGCACGGCCATACTTTTCATAGAACCTATAAAAGAAAGAATTCTTTTCATAAAATACTCCACACATCCCGCTTAAAGCAGGAATTTAATAGAGGCATTCTAGTGCAATAGAGCAAATGAAAAGTTACAAATAAACTTTTTCATCTATAAAAAAAATCTAATACAAGACAGTTATTTTTTTATCACATTTCCAAGTAGTTATATAATTTTATTTGAAGTTTATTATTATAGCTGAAAATATATGGTATAATTCGCGCGTATACTAAAACAATGAACGACAATTTTGGAGGATGGAATGAATAGAGGTGTTACAAGTGTACTTTTGCTTCTAGTGTTTGCAGTGGTTCTGCATGCACAAAAGATGCAAAACGCTACCGGTTTGACTCTCGATGAAGCGCTTGCTATTTTGAAAGAGAACAATCTTGAGATACAAGCAGCGAAACTCGAAGAAAAAGCCGCAAAAGAGAACGTAAAAACCGTTTCCGGAAGCCACTGGGGAAAGCTTGAACTCCAACAGGATATAGCACGCAGTGACGATGCCGGAAACGTTTTTGGCTTTAAACTGACTTCTAGAGAGGCTACATTTCGTGATTTTGGTTTTAGTGACTTCTTAGGAGGTGTTGGAGTAGCTCTTAACAACTCTCCTGACTTCAATACCTTTAAAAGTATAATGACCAACCCACAAACAGCAAACCAGCTTTTAAATACAGCACCGGATGACTTGAACTACCCTGGAAGCAGAAATTTCTTTCAAACGAAGCTCAAATATGAGATCCCACTTTTTACCGGTTTTAAAATAAGCAGTTACACAAGTATAATGGAAGCAATGGCAAAACTCAAAGCACTCGACAAAGAAAAAGTGCAAAAAGAGAAAGCCTATCAGCTCAAAAAAAGCTTTTACGACATGGGGCTGCTGGATGCTTCCATATCGCATATGAAAATCATCCATAAAAACATTGAAATCCTTGAGACGACGACCCAAGAGATGATCAAAGTGGGGTATGCGAAAAAAGTGGATCTTCTTGAAGTACAGGCAAAAAAAGCCAATGTAGAGCGTCTGCTTTCCCAAATGGAAGCGAATAAACAGCTGCTCTACCACTTTATAAGCTTTTTGCTCAATAAAAAAGTAGACCAAATAATTCCACCTACCAAACCCGTTGCAATGCCGAACTACACGGATGAGTATATTTTGTCACACAACATAGATATTCAAAAAGCGAAAACCGGACTCCAAATAACAAAAAAAATGATAGATGCGCAAGAGTCCGCATACTATCCAATGGTCGGCGCATTCGCGCAAGTGGCTACGGCGGACGATACCTTTTTGGGCGATGCAAAAGATCATGAAGCCTATACGATTGGCGCAAGACTGAGCTGGAATCTTTTTAACGGCGGTATAGACAGCGCAAAAATCGAAAAAGCGAAACTACAAAAACTTAAAACCGCCACACAGGTCGAACTTGCGAAGAAGGGAATTATTTTGCAAGTTGCAAAAATTCGCACCCAGATCGAATCACTCGATTCCGACATTGCAAGTTTGAAAAAAGAGCTAGAACTTGCCAATGCCATTTATGAAAACTACGAAGGGCGCTACAAAGAGCACCTTGCAT